>JAGNPP010000020.1 GCA_017989575.1 Chryseobacterium sp. | reverse complement strand
GTTTGAGAGATTTGGGTTTTGATATTGGGAAAACAAATACTTGCATCACGCCAGTTTTCATCAAGGCAGATACTTTGGAAGCGACTTTAATTGTAAAAGAATTGCGCGAAGTTCACGGGATTTTCACGAGCATTGTGGTTTATCCTGTCATTCCAAAAGGTTTGGTAATGTTGAGAATTATCCCAACAGCAGAACATTCTGACGAAGAAATCGATCAATTGTTGTTGGCTTTTGAAAGTTTGAACAAGCCAAAAGAAATTGTTCCAATATTAACAAATAATGAATTAGTGTAAATTTAATTCCTACTTATTTGGTGGGAGTTAAATAATTTCTATATTTGCAATAGAATTAAGATTAAATGAAACGCATATTCTCTCATATCATAATGTGTAACCCCAAGTAAATCATTGGATAGGAGAGAATATGTCTTTAAGCTTTACCTATTTCGGTAGAGCTTTTTTATTTTTAAATTGATATAAAACTATGGGAAAATTTGCTAACAAAAATATCTACATTGATGACAGTGCATCGTCAATTGTTGCCTATCAAGTGATTTTGATAACTGTTTTTGGAATCCATTTCCAACAGCAATGGTTATTGCTTTTGTTGGCTTTCGATTTTCTTCTTCGAGCCACGGGATTGTTCGCTTCGCCACTATATTTCGTTGCGAAAAAAGTTTCCGAGTTTCTCTATTTTGAAAAGAAACCTGTTTTCGCAGGACCAAAGAGATTTGCAGCGATGCTGGGATTTGTAATGACAATCCTGATTGCATTTTTTTATGATTCTCAAATCGGGATTTTCCTTGGAATTACGCTGATCGCTTTGGCTGCTTTGGAAAGTGTTTTCAATGTCTGTATCGGCTGTTATATTTACAATTTTCTAATCGTTCCGATTCAAAACAAAATCAACAATTCACCAAAATAATATATGATTATGATTTACAAACAAGAAACTTTCGGTAACAGTTTTGTTCCGAAGCCAGCAAAGGAAATTATTCTGGAAATAGAACTGAATGGAAAAATCAGATTTGATCTTCTGCTTTACACGATTTACAACCATTACAAAATCAGTTACAAAATCGTGAACGCACACATCGAATATCTGAATGGAAACAACTTCGGTAACGTAAAACTTCTCTTGAAAATAACGGATGATGAGATCGACAAAATCGAAAATTATCTTGGCGAATATAAAATGATGAGTTGCAAAATACCTGTCTTACAACAAAAAAAGGAAGCTTCATAAAAGCTTCCTTTAATTTTAATATTTTTTTGAGTTAAATTTTTCAGCTATCAACTGACAACCAAAAACTATCAACTAAATTTAGATTCTTCTAATATCAGCACCAATCGCCCTCAATCTTTCATCGATATTTTCATAACCACGATCGATTTGTTCGATGTTTTGAATCACGGATTTTCCTTCCGCAGAAAGTGCAGCAATTAGCAAAGCGTTTCCAGCTCTGATGTCTGGTGATACCATCGTTGTCCCACGCAATGGCGTTTCTTGATTCATTCCGATGACAGTCGCTCTGTGCGGATCGCAAAGAATGATTTGCGCGCCCATATCAATCAATTTATCCACGAAGAACAAACGGCTTTCGAACATTTTCTGATGAACCAAAACAGAACCTTTTGCCTGAGTTGCTACAACTAATATAATTGATAACAAATCCGGCGTAAATCCTGGCCAAGGTGCATCCGAAACCGTCAAGATAGATCCGTCTATGAATTTCTGAATCTTATAATTGTCCTGAGACGGAATATAAATATCGTCGCCTCTTTGCTCCAATTCTATTCCTAATTTTCTGAACGTGTTTGGAATCACGCCCAACTCATTCCATTTTACATTTTTGATGGTAATTTCAGATTTCGTCATTGCAGCAAGACCAATCCAAGAACCGATTTCCACCATATCCGGAAGCATTGTGTGCTCTGTTCCGTGCAGTTTGTCAACACCTTCTACAGTTAAAAGATTTGATCCGATTCCGGAAATATTCGCGCCCATTCTGTTCAGCATTTTGCATAATTGCTGAAGATACGGCTCGCACGCGGCGTTGTAGATTCTTGTTTTTCCTTTTGCCAAAACTGCTGCCATCACGATGTTTGCCGTTCCAGTAACAGAAGCTTCTTCCAGAAGAATGAATTTCCCATTCAATTCCTTAGCTTTAAGTGAATAGAATGCTTCTTCCTCATCATAAGAAAATTCTGCACCCAATTCCACAAAACCTTGGAAGTGCGTGTCCAGACGTCTTCTCCCGATTTTGTCACCACCTGGCGTTGGTAAATATGCTTCTCCAAATCTCGCCAACATTGGTCCAAGAATCATTACAGAACCTCTCAGTTTTGCGCCGTCTTTCTTGAATTCTTTAGATTTGATATAATCGAAGTTGACTTCATCTGCTTTGAATGTGAAATCACCTTTACCGTTTTTTGTCACTTTTACATTGAAGTCTTGAAGGATTTCTATCAATTTATTCACATCCTTGATGTCTGGGATGTTATCAATCCTCACTTCATCTTCCGTCAGTAAAACAGCACAAAGAATCTGCAACGCTTCATTCTTCGCACCTTGAGGCGTGATCTCTCCGCTCAATTTTTTACCACCTCTTATTTCAAAAGCTCCCTCCATTTATCTTCTATTGTTTTTATGATTTTGAAAATTATTTTTACGATTATTGTTGTTGTTTTGATTTCTACTGTTGTTGCTTCGATTGCTGTTGTTACTTCTATTCGTAGCGTAGTAGATTTTACTTTTGTCTAAGGAATCCAAACCTGTAAGATCCAATCTTTCTTTAGAAAGCTCCTTGAGATGTCGGAAAATCACATCATCCTGCACGTGTTCCTTGTTGTAAACATTGTAGGATTTTTTCATATTGTTGGCAATCACTTGTATTAGTGCGTCTTTTTCATCGCCTTCTTCCAGAGCAATTGCTTTTTCTATGAGTTGAAGAATACTTTTTCCGTAGAATTTGTAGGCATTGTCCAAAGAGGGATAATCCATTTTTCTCGGTTTGGTCACCAGATCATCTGCGGAAAGAATCGGGTAAGGCGAATCCACATCCAGATTATGATCAGCCAAAATAAAAAGGTGATCCCAAAGTTTGTGCTTGTAATTCTCTTCATCGCGAAGATGTGGGTTTCTTTGACCCATAAATTCCACGATTGCAGTCGCCATTTCGTTGCGTTCTTCTTTGTCAGCCAGGGTTTTGCAATGCTCCACCAGCTGTTGTATGTTGCGCCCATATTCGGGCATTAGTAGTTGTGTTCTGTCGGTATTATAATCCATAATGTGCAAATATAAAACATTTCGGGTTCAAACTTTGTAATTCAAAATCGAGTGTTTAAATTTTTTCTTGATTAATTTTTTCTAGCTTGGAAAAATTACGTCTTGAAAATAAAACCACATAGGCACATAGGAAATTATAGTATCTGTTTTTGAAAAGATAAAATAGAAGCAAATTTCCAACTATTTTATTTTTAAAACTTAATAAAAACTATATCTCTATGTGGTTTATAAAACTTTACAGTCTGAAATTAATAGGTTCAAAAGTTTTTTACTTCTGTCAGGCTGATGCTCTCGAAGTCATTATTAACGATTGTCAGGCTGAGGCTCTCGAAGCCCAATATAAATTATTTTTCAATAAACTTTTTCCTCTGTTCCGCACTTGGCAGAAAACATTGATTGGAAGCTAATTTTTTTCTATTTCGGGAAACGAGATTGTAAAATTGATTTCCAATCGCATCCGGAAGTATTTTTCCAACCGAAGCCAAAGAATAAATTCCACCTATTTCTGAAGCGATTTCTAAGATCGCTTGATATTTAGTTAAATAAAAACTATTCGGTTTCCAAAGATAAAGTGTGTCAAAAACTTCATTAGGAAGATTTCTTTCATTCAAAAATTTCTGTCCAAATTCCGATTGCAGTGATGAGAATAAGAACTTGTCATTTTTATCTTTTTCCAAGATCCATTGCACCCAATGGTTGCAAAATCCACATTCGCCATCGTAGAAAACAATGTTTTTGTCTTTGAAACTTGCAGATAATTCGTTTGTCATAAGGCGTTGGCTTGCTGGATTTGTTTTTGAACCATTCGGAAATAATCCACTAATTGTTTTCTTTGTTCATCTGTCAGTTTTGCATCTGGATGTCCCAAGGTATAACTTTCCAAAGGCATTTTCTTTTGCTCTACATATTCGGAAGCTTCCTCCAATTTATGGATCTGGCGTTTGGAATCGTAGGTTGCAAATGTAGAGAAATTAAGTTCCAATCTTGCTTCGTCAATATGATTTTTCAAAAGCCAACCCGCTGGCTGAATGTAACTGTAAGCTGGATATTTAGTCTCGTTGGAATGACAGTCGTAACAAGAATTTCTGATTATATTGGCGATTGGTTCCGGCGTATTTTTAATTTTAATAAAATCCATTCCATCATTGGTTGTAGGATTCACTTTATCAATTTGAAAAAACTGAATCATAATAAATGCCACCAAAAGAACAATTAATACTTTTTTCATAGTTTGATTTTAAAATTGATATTACAAATTCTTGTCCAAAATAATAAAAGGATAAATGAAATTCAACTTATTATAATTAAAATGTTCAAGACTTAAGTTTATGTTAAGTATCGTAAATAATTTGTTCTAAAGTGACTTAAGTGTTAAAATTAAAATAACTGTAAATCTGAACCCCAAAACTTTAAACCCAAACAAACCCACAATTTTCGTACATTTGCAAAAATTTTGGGCTTCGAAAGTCGGAGTAACCCATTCTTAACCAAGTCTTACGCTCAATGATTCTAAACCTGAGCTGAGACCAAGAAACAAATTTATGTCAAATATTGTCGCAATCGTTGGGCGTCCCAACGTAGGGAAATCCACATTATTCAACCGTTTATTAGAAAGAAGAGAAGCCATCGTAGATTCCACAGCTGGAGTTACGCGTGACCGTCATTACGGAAAATCTGACTGGGCTGGTGTAGATTTCACAGTAATCGATACAGGTGGTTATGATGTAGGAACGGAAGATGTCTTCGAACAAGAAATCCGCAAACAAGTACAATTGGCTGTGGACGAAGCAACTTCCATCATCTTTATGGTGAACGTGGAAGAAGGACTTACAGATACCGACCAAGAAATCTACGAATTATTAAGAAAAGCAAACAAACCGCTTTATTTGGTGGTGAACAAAGTGGATTCCTCAAAAGAAGAATTGCCAGCAACCGAGTTCTACCAATTGGGCGTTGAAAAATATTATACATTATCTTCCGCAACAGGCTCTGGAACAGGAGAATTGCTAGATGATGTCGTGAACGATTTCCCAACAACAGAATACAAAGATCCGTTCGCAGGCTTGCCAAAAATCACCATCGCTGGTCGTCCAAACGTAGGGAAATCGACGATGACGAACGCACTTTTGGATGTAGAAAGAAACATCGTGACAGACATTGCTGGAACTACAAGAGACAGCATCCAGACTTTGTACAACAAATTCGGGCACGAGTTTGTCCTTGTTGACACAGCTGGAATGAGAAGAAAATCCAAGGTCAATGAGGATCTGGAATTCTATTCCGTGATGCGTTCTATCCGTTCTATCGAATTTTCCGATGTTGTTATCCTAATGGTAGATGCCACTTTGGGTTGGGAATCTCAAGATATGAACATCTTTGGACTGGCACAGAAAAACAGAAAAGGAATCGTAATCGTTGTAAACAAATGGGATCTTGTGGAAAAAGAAACCAACACAATGCGTGATTTCGAGGCCGCGATCAAACACAAAATCGGACAATTTACAGATATTCCAATCCTTTTCGTTTCAGCTTTGACGAAACAAAGAATCTTGAAAGCCGTAGAAATGGCGATGGAAGTGTACGAAGCAAGATCCAAAAAAATCAAAACTTCCAAACTGAACGAAGTGATGCTTCCTGTTTTCGAAGCATTGCCACCGCCGGCCATCAAAGGGAAATTTGTGAAAATCAAATATTGCGTGCAGTTGCCGACGCCAAGTCCACAATTCGTTTTCTTCTGCAACCTTCCACAATATGTAAAAGAGCCGTACAAACGCTTCGCAGAAAACCAATTGAGAAAACATTTCGGATTTACCGGCGTTCCAATCGAGGTTTACTTCAGACAAAAATAAAAAACCAACCCTTTCTTAGATCAAACTTCGAGAGGGTTTTTTATTTTCAAGAGCAAGACGTTTTCAATTTCTTTTCACCATTCCAACCCGCTAGTAGTTTATGCTGAGCGGAGTCGAAGTGCTATATCTTTTTTACTTTCAGAACGATTTGTCATCAAAAGAAAATTTCTAACAAAAAGCAAAAAAGGATGCCGCTACTATCGGGGCTAGGTTGAGGTTTTTCATCATCTTTCACCATTTGAAAATTTGTGTAATGACAAGTTAATTCTGGAAAAGTCGCAGAGCGACGACCAGTTAGTAGAAAAAGAACATCAACACAAGCAAAGCTCCAGAGGAGCGACCTGTCAAAATCAAAAGTGTAAAATATTTGGAATTAACCTTGACAAGGTTAAATTATTTAATAACGATGCAAAATCTTCGAGATTCGCAAAGTCTGCGAGAGAAAATTTCATCAAAAAAAATCAACCAAATCCAAACAATTTGTAAAATTTTACGATATTTACCCACAAAATAAACGAAATGCTAAAAGTTTTATCAGAAGAATTCTCATTGGTGAATTCCTGGATCAATGATCTTCGAAATGTTGATGTACAAAATGACCGTTTAAAATTCCGTAGAAATATGGAACGCATCGGCGAGATTGCCGCCTTCGAAATCAGCAAAACTTTGAATTTCATCGACATCGAAATCACAACGCCACTTGAGAAGATCTCTGTAAAAGAAATCGAAACACAACCAGTAATCACCACGATTCTTAGAGCTGGAGTTCCATTATTCCAAGGGATTCTCAATTATTTTGATAAAGCAGACTGCGGTTTCGTGGCGGCTTACAGAAAACACGATATCAACGATTATTTCTCCATCAAACAAGATTACTTGACTTGCCCAAAATTAGATGGTCGCCCACTGATTGTGGCTGATCCAATGCTAGCAACCGGCGCATCACTTATTGAAGCTATCAAAGATCTATTAACCAACGGAAAACCAACTTCCATTCATATTGTTGCTGCGATTGCAAGTAGGCAAGGTGTAGAAACAATTCAAAATGCCTATCCTGAAGCAAAAATCTGGATTGGCGCTTTGGACGAAAGTTTAACATCCAAAGGTTACATCACGCCTGGTTTGGGCGACGCAGGAGATCTTTCTTACGGCGAGAAACTACAACGATAAATTTTAAGATATTTTTCGGAAAATATAGTATCCTGCTTCTGAGGGATGATCTTGGACATAATCTTGAGGATCTTCTTTCTTTATTAAAGAATAAATCATCAAATCTCCAGCTGCTGCACTAGAGAAAAAAATTCCAAACAATAAAAGAGGAATATTCCCAATTGCTAAACTAATTAACCCTGGAATGATGCCCATTAAAATGAAAGGACCAAGCAAGGCAACAACATAGTTTTTGATTTGTAATGGTTCTTTACAATGGCAGTAGGGAGTGAGCATTTTCCATAATATTCCAAACTTTACAGATTTAAATCCCCGGCTTGCATACAGAGAGAAAAATAGGCCGTGAATCAATTCGTGAAGGATAATTCCTAAAATTAAGACAACAAAAGGCAAGAAAGCTAACAAAATGACATTTCCTACGTTTTTCAGTGAGAAATTAAATCCCCAAAGAAAATAATAAGGAATAGCAAAAATAAAGGTAAATACAACGAGGTATATTATTGCAATTAAATTTGCTTTTTGGAGATCAATAGTTTTTTTCTCTTTTTTATAATTTTCTAAATTCATTTTCTGTCTTTTTCGTTGTAAAAATATTTTATTTCACACATCCATCGCCATCACAAGCAAACTGATTTTCACATTTTCAGAATTACGGAGGATTTCCCAGGCGATATTTGAACTCGTATTTCCCGTAGTGTAAACGTCATCGATCAATAATATGTGCTTGTCAAAGATCTTCTCGGTCACTTGGTAAGCATTTTTTGTTTTCAAGCGTTCGCTCTGTCCTTTCTTCGCTTGCGCTTTGGAATGTGTCGTTCGTTGAAGTAATTGATGACTGATTGGAATTTGAAAATGCTTAGATAATTCGTTTCCGAAAATATGAAGTTGATTGTAACCTCTTTGTTTTAGTTTTTTGGGATGGAGTGGAACTGTGGCGATGAGGTCAGGTTTTTTATCTTCGAAGCTTAATTTTTCGATGGTCCATTCGGCGAGGTTTTTCCCGATCTTTTCCCGATGGTTGTATTTCAGTTGTTGGATGATCTTTTGCGCCAGACTTTCCTTTTCGTAGAGCATCAATGAAAAAGCATTTTCAACAGGGAATAGGAGAGAGACTTTCTCTTTCAAACTATTAATTTCGGAGAATTGATGGTTGGAAAAATGAATATTGTCTTTGCAAATTTCACAAATGATTTCATTTTTGTCAATCAGTTGATTGCAATCCAGACAACGGTTTGGAAAAAGAAAATCGAAGATCATAATTTGTGTTTTGAAATTTAAAATTAATAAAAATATTCAAAACAAAAAACCCCTTCAAAAGAAGAGGTAAGGGTTTTATATTTGTGAAGTCAAGTCAGAATTAATACAACAATTTGTAATATTCATCCGCCATTCTATCGCTTCCGAATTGGATTTTTACATCATCCATTGCTGTGTGAACGATTTTTCTCCATTGGTCTGGTTTTTCGTAATAGGCTGGGATGATTTCGTTTTCCAAAACATCATAAAGATTGTTGAGGTCAAAATTGTCTTGCTCTATCGTTGGCCAATTGTCATAATCCGCTTTAGGCACTACAAATGAGTTTTCGCCGTGTTTCGCAAATTCCGGAATCCATCCGTCGTCAGTCGAAAGGTTTACCGATCCGTTCATAGAAGCGGTCATTCCACTGGTTCCGGACGCTTCTCTCGGCACTCTTGGGTTGTTTAGCCAGATGTCAGAACCTTGTTTCAAAGCCTTGCTTAAAGCTAATTCGTAGCCTGTGAGCACCGCCATATTTTTGTGATTCTTACTTTCTTCAACCAAATTGTTGAAAGTAGAGATTGCGCCATAATCCATCGGATATGGTTTTCCTGCCCAGATAATCTGTACTGGGTGCTTCTTGTTCTCAAGCATTCTTCTGAACCGCTCTTTGTCTGCCAAAAGAAGATCTGCTCTTTTGTAACCTGCGAAACGTCTTGCCCAAACGATGGTCAGGACTTTCGGGTCAAACATATTTCCTGTCTGGTCTGCAACGATGCGGAAAGCTCTCTTCTTCAGGTAAGCTTTTCTGGTGTCAAATTCCTCATTGTCACCATCTTCTTTATGTTGATAAAGTGCTTTGTCCGACCAATATTTGAATTCCTGAGCGTTGGTAATAGATTTGATTTCACAGATGCCTGGATATTTATTCCACATTTCTCTGGAAACTACGCCGTGCAATTGGGAAACCCCATTTGCAACTCTAGCCATTCTCAGTGCACATAGCGAGTGGTTGAATCTGTCATCCTGAACGCCTTCGATGGTTTTAACCTCATCGATTGTCAATCCGCAGAAATAGGACATATCGTGGCAAAGGTGGATGTTGTGTTTTTCGTTTCCAGCTTCTTCTGGCGTGTGGGTTGTGAAAACTAATTTTTCTTTCACTTTATTAAGGTCACCGCCATATTTTCTTAATAAATAAAATGCCGCTGGCAATCCGTGAGCCTCATTCAAGTGATAAACATCTCTCTCGAAATTCATCACGTCCAACAATTTTGCACCACCTTTTCCAAGAAGGATGTATTGTGCAACTTTGGTAGATTCGTTGGCGTCGTAGAGTTTATGGCAAATTGTTTTTGATAAATGGTCGTTTTCTGGAACGTCTGTGCTCAGGAAGAACATTGGACAAGTTTTGAAAGTCTCTGGAGCCAAGTACCAAACTTTTACCCAAACCGGTGCGTTGTGAATCTCGATTTGGAATTTGATGCCCGTATCTTCCAGGAAGCTGTACATTTTCTTGGTCCAGATTGGATTCAAGGTTTGATCCATATTTCTGCTTTGGTCGTAGTAGCCATATTTCCACAAAATTCCGATTCCTACGAAGTCTTGTTTCAAATTGTAAGCACTTTTCATATGAGAACCCGCAAGAAATCCTAGACCGCCACTGTAGATTTTCAGTGCCTGATCTATCGCGAATTCCATGGAGAAATAAGCTGTTTTTTTGGTGTAATCTGGATTGATGCTGTAAGGCATCTTGAAGTTTTTAAAATCCATTAGTTTAATAATTTAAAAGGTCTTTGTCTATATGGCTACAAATATAATAAATAGTTTTTGGTAGAATAGCTAAGGTGTTGTAAAGTCATAAAATTAAGCTAACTCAATCAGTCGTTTGCGTCCTATTGCTAGTTTCTGAACTATTCATCTTTTTTCTTTTTCTTTTTCTTTTATTTTGATTTTTTCTCTTTGTTCTTTTCTCTTTATTATTAATTTTAATTCATATAAGTGTTTTGTAATCAATTATTTATTAGATTAGTACAGGTTTAATTTCTAATAATAATGCGATGATTTATTGTGAATACCTTCAGAAGAATTTGGATGTGTTTGTTTCTTCCAAAACTGGAAATTCAGATGATCTGGTAAATTTGTATGACTCTATTACGAGTGCCAATTTGCACGAGCGGGAAGAATATCAGAAAAAAACCGAACTCCTATTGCTCAGTACTTTGTTTGCCCATTATCCAGATATCGAGATCGAAAATCTGATTGGTGAAAGCCCGGATTTCATTATTAATTATCAGGGAAAGCGTATTGGTGTAGAAGTTTCGGAGATTATCAACCATCTTGAGCTCAAAAAAAAAGAAAGCTACATCAATCATATTTTCCGAACTGTCGAAAAACTGTTGTCCGAGTACAAAAGTCTCTCCGGGATCTATCATCTTAACATCGATTATTTTCAGGACGATTTTTACCAGCAACCTGAGCAATTAATCAAGGAAATATCATCTGCCATTACCAATAACAAAAGAACCAAACTCGTAAAACATATTAGAAGAACGCCCCACCACAAGGGCGTTCTTTTGTTTTTGGAGTACCGTTTTTCGTTGTTTGATGAGCTTCATTCCGAAAAAATCCTGCAAGTCATCGAAAAGAAAAATAGCAAGTACAAACTCTACAACACCAAGGCCAGCGAGTGCTGGCTGATTTTGGTTTCCAATATGTACAACATTGCCTCGCGCTACACCTACATCCACGCCAAAGAGGAGTTGAAGAACATTCAAAGTCCGTTTTCCAAGATTCTACACCTCGAAAATCTTTACAGCGAAATAATGATTATAAAGTGATTTATTTTTTAATTTATTGATTTTTAATGTTTTAAATTTTTCTGATTATAATTTCTTTATTTATACTAAAATAAATTTATATTTGCGAATAGTGTGAAAATAAGAGATTATTATGAAGAATTTTTTACAGATTGGAATTTTTAGGAAAGCTTTTGGAACTGTTACTTTACTTTGTTTGTTATTAAGTACTGTACAGATGTCTGCCCAAGCCTCCCTCAACTACTTCGAGGACTTTGAAGGTACAAATAATTGGATTTTTGTGAATGGCACCCAAGCAAACAAATGGCATGTGGGAAGTGCCACCAGCAATGGCTTGGGATCCAAGTCGCTTTACATATCTAATAACAATGGTGCGAACAATACGTATAGCACCGGCAGTGAGTCAGTTACTTATGCCTATAAAGAAATTACCATTCCTGTAGGTACTACTAATACAACCGTTAGTTTTGATTGGAAAAATGATGGGGGAAGCGGGGTGGCTATTTGGTAATCCTATCGATTATTTTAAAGTGTGGATTACCCCTACGTCGTACAACCCGACAGCTGGTACAGGCATATCTACCTCAGCAAGTAGAATGTTGGTTTCGGACGATTTTCATAGTCAAGAGAATTTTACCACTTTTTCTGCAACGCGTAATCTCAACGCCTTTGCGGGTCAAACAGTCCGATTAATTTTTGAATGGATTAACAATGGTAATAGTGGAAGCCAACCCCCAGCCGCCATAGACAATATCTCTCTATCGGTTAATCCTTGTACACCTACTACAACATCCAATAATTCAGTAGACACAATCGTCAATATGAGTCTTACCAACTCATTAGGTGCTACTTACTCCAATGCCACGTCGGGAAACTCAGGCTACTTGTACACCAACAATCAGCCGCCACTAGATTTAGCGCGAGGTACAACCTCCAACCAGCTATCGATGACTTTTGGTACTGGGGATATTTCGGGTAATCAATATAGCGCTGCCTGGATAGATTTTAATGGAAATGGGATTTTCGAATCATCTGAAAATATAGCAATTTCAGCTACGGCTGCCGAAAATGGTGCTACAGTCACATACGCATTTACGGTTCCTGCTACTGCCACTCTCGGGCAAAAAAGAATCCGACTACGCGGCGGAAGTGATTCTACGTATAGTCCTTCAGGAGCTTGTGCTACTACGCAATACGGCGATACAGAAGACTACAACGTCAATATCGTAGATGCATCCATCTCCACCAATTACACTTGGAACGGAAACGTCAACGCCAGCTGGCAGATTGCCTCCAACTGGACACCCAATGGCATACCTTCTAGTTTTGATAACATCACAATAACTGCTTCTACATCAAATACTCTAAACATTACAGACAGAAGAACTATCAATAATTTTACGCTGAATGGCCCCTTCAATATGGCTGCCGCCAGCAACCTAATTATTCGAGGCAATGTAGCCTACAATGGTTCTGCGACGGCCAACCTAAACTGTGCCAGCAAAATAGAAATCCGAAGCGCAACCACGCAAACCATCCCGCCACTTACTTATGGCAATTTGGATGCTACCGGCGGCAATAGGACTTTGCCAAGCACCGGAACCGTGGGCATTTGTAATGTCTGCAACCTACACCGTGACGGGAAGTACTGTGAATTACGTATCGCCGGCAACCGGAACCACCTTTACGCTGCCTTCTTTCACTTACAACAATCTTACATTTAGCGGTACCGCAACCTATACCATCGGGCAGGGCAACACGATCAATGTCCGTGGGAATTATAATCAATCTGCCGGTTTCGTGAATCTTACCAACTTTACATCTGGCACCAATACTATGAACGTAGATGGCGATATGAGCATCACCGGTGGTACGCTTAATATGAATGCCAACACTACGGCAGGTGCTACTTCGATTATCAATCTAAAAGGCGACCTTACGATAAGTGCTGCCGGAAAATTGGATGCAACTCAAGGTAACAATACTGGCAAAGATTTTAATTTTAATGGAACCGGCAACGGAACTACTGCAACTCAGATCCAAAGTGTGAACGTTGCCTTCCCGGATGCTGCCAGAAACCGCAGAATCCAGTTTTTTGCAAAACCGGGGAGTTATGTACAACTTGCGAGGGATTTCGATTTGGGTGATAGATCACGATTTTTTGTTGATGGTGGCGCAATCTTAGATTTTGGATTTATTGGAACTACTGCCAACAATATCACAGGAAACGGAAGAGTGGCGACAGATTTCACAGCTTCTGCAGGTGCATATCTCAAAATCTCATCACCGCAAGGTATAATGGATACTGCCGGAACAGTGGGCAATGTAAGGACGACTGATGCGCCAGGTTATGGTGCTGGTACATTCCATTACATCGGAAAGCAAAACCAAAGTATGGGTACGGGCTTCGGTGATGGAGTCAACGGCAGTGCTGTGATCGTAGAGTTGGATAATAACAACTTAGTTTTGTCTCCTAGCAACGCTTTTAGATTGATTAATTTGCCAAACGCTAATATTAATAACGGTTTAGGAGGCGCTTTGGACATCAGAAAAGGAAGAGTAGAAGAGACAGATACCAACTTCATATCGAATGGAAGCACGTTCGGCGTCTCTGGTACGCTCAAAATGGCAGCGGGAACAGCTTACAAAATCACCAAAGCATCAGCATCCAATATTGATTCAGAATATATTCCAAGATTCTTCAAAATGGAACTCGCAGGCGGAGAGATAGAGTTGGCTTCCGCAGGCAATCAATTCCTGAGGCCAAGCACCGCTTACCACAACCTTGCCTTCACCAACACGGGAGCGAAATCACTTGTAGGCAGTGCCAGCGTGGCCAATCTCACAAGAGTCACTGGCGGCTCATTAAACATATTGGCCACAGCAGACAATGCCTCTGCCATCATACTCACGGCGAAGAAGGGGCTTCAAAACACGGGTGGCACCATCATTTTTGAGAATAATGCACAACTCTTGCAAGATGCAGATGCTGCAAACATCGGCAACATCCAGTCTCAAAGGCTGGCCAGCAATATCAACAACCTCACCACGCACATGGATTACCTCTACTGGAGTTCGCCGGTAGCCGGGCAGCCGCTGCAGGCATTCTCGCCTGGCACGCCAGCCAACAGGCTCTACCAATACAACGAGAGCAATGATCTTTTCAATGCGGTGAACCAAACTCTGGAGCCCAACTTTGTGGAGGGGAAAGGCTATGCCTTCCGCGCCGAAAGTACGGTGACCAATGGCAGTTCCAAAACATACACCTTCTCGGGAACGCCCAACAACGGGGATATTAATATCGCCATAAAAGATCGCCCAACACAGGCACTGGCGGCAGTGTGATACACGGGTACAACTTGGTGGGCAATCCTTATCCTTCCAATATCAATTTTAATCAGTTGTATCTGGGCAATAGCAATTTGATCTGGAACACGGCTTACTTCTGGACCAACAACAACTTTACGCCTACTCAGGTGGGTTCTGGCTATTCTGCAAACAACTATGCCATCTACAACGGCACGGGCGGCAATAGTGCGACACAGGCGGCAGACGGCACGGGCATATCGGCGGTGCCAAATGGGATAGTGAAAGTGGGGCAGGGCTTCATCATCCAGAAAAAAGATTTTGGAGCGGGCACATTGCAGTTCAAAAATTCCTACTCGGCATCCAACGTGCTGCGGGTAGCAGATGGCGGCACATTTTTCCAAAAAAATGGCGCGGCTAAAAACAGATTCTGGCTCACGCTCACCTCGCCCAAGGCTATCGTGAATTCTATCCTAGTGGGCTATATTCCGGGTGCTACAGATGGCTACGAGACCGACTACGATGGGGAGCTGTTTGTGGTAGGTTCGGATAGTTTCTATTCTATCTTGGGGGCGAGGAAACTGGCCATCCAAGGGAGGTCTGCGGCGTTTGGCGTGGAAGATGTGGTGCCTGTGGGCAATGTTTTTTCCGCAGCAGGCGAGTACACCATCCAACTGCAATCGCCGGAAGGGATTTTCGAAAGCAGCCAAAGCATTTATTTGAAAGATAAACTCACCAATAAATACATCAACCTGAGCCAGAACGGCAGCTACACCTTTGCTGCGGCGAAAGGGACAGATGCTACGCGTTTCGAAATCGTGTACAAAGAATCGGCGGTGCTGGGGAATGCAGAGGCTACCAAATCCGACTTTGTGGTGTACCGAGATGGCGATGCATTTGTCATCAAATCTAATAAAATCCTGGGCGAAATGGCGCTGTACGATGCCAGCGGAAAACTGGTGAGAGGCTTCCGCGCCACCTCCCGAGAGTACCGACTGGAGGCGGCTGCGCTGCCAAACGGCGTCTACATCATCAAAGCAGAAAACAGTGGCGATGTGCGCACAAAGAAGATTATCCGATAGGCTCAATATTTTTAAATCAAAACAAAAACACCTCAGCGCGAGGTGTTTTTTTTATTTATTAATTTGATGAAAACGCGGTTTTACATTTTGCCGCGCGCAACTTCCAGGAGCATATTTTTTTCGGCTTCCAGGATTTGGATTTTGTTTTTCAGCTGGGCGATTTCCTCGTCTATAGCTGTGCTTTTTGGTGCCGTGGTGGTGTAGTCGGGCGGCAGTTGGGCGGCCAGGTCGGCAAAGAAGTTGTGCTTCAACTCTACGCTCAGCCGCCAGAGCGTAGCGCATTGGAAAGATTGTCTTTTTTGATAATTGTTGAGTGAAGCAGGTGCAATTCCGAGTTTGCGTACTAGGACACTCCTGCGTGCTCGCCGGCCATCTAAGTGCGCTGCCAGCATGTCGCCAAGGTGGGGGATTGTATTTTCCATTGTGTTTTTTTCTTTTACTAAATTAAAAATTTTGCGATTAATAAAATATATAAATGTTTAAAAAAAGTATACAGATGTCTAAGAAAAATATACAGATGACTAAAAAAAGTATATAGATAGCTAAGAAAAATATACAGATAGCTAAAAAAAATATATAGATGACTAAAAAAAATATATAGATGACTAAAAAAAGTATATAGATGGCTAAGAAAAGTATATAGATAGCTAAAAAAAATATATAGAGGACTAAAAAAAGTATATAGACGGCTAAGAAAAGTATATAGATGG
>JAGNPP010000182.1 GCA_017989575.1 Chryseobacterium sp. | reverse complement strand
TAATGACACAAAATGAATGGCAAAGCTACTTTTTGAAAAATTCCATGAGATCCATGTAATTTTTTTGGTTCACGCCGTCGCCAGCCATATATTCTCGGAAAGAGAAGTAGGCGCTGAGGTCGTAGAGCAATTCTGCACCTTTTTTAGCCCACTCGATCGGGATCACGCCATCGTCTGTGCCGTGCGAAATGAAAAATCTCAAATGTTCAATTTTTTTCTTGTCTTTCACCATATTTTTTAAAAGTCTTTCTTCCGGAAAAGTGCTGAGACACGCTATTTTTGAGAACAATTCCGGATATTGTAAAGCCAAAGAATAGACGATAATTCCACCTTGACTGAAACCGCAGAGGTGCGTTTTGTTATTCGCAAGTCCGTAGCGGTTGGAGATGCTGAGGATGTTTTCCAAAACCTGTTTCACGGCCTCTTCGGCTTGTACATCATCCACAAAATTTTCTGCACTGTTGAAATCGATGTCAAACCAAGCGTGTCCGCCATTGTCCGCATTGAAAGGTGCGCGGAAACTTACGACCAACCAATCTTCAGGCAGAGTCGGGACAAAGCTGAAAAGGTCTTGTTCATTGCTGCCGTAGCCGTGCACCAGAAACAAAATGGGAGTTTCCGCCGTGATATTTTGAGGTTCTCTTACGAGGTATTGTAATTCCATAATTTTGAATTGGTACAATTGCAAAAATACAATGTCTTTTATTAATTAATCTAAATCACTGAAACAATGAAATAATTCTTCTTTCCTTTTTGAATTAATAAGAATTTCCCATCAATCAAGTCGTTTTCAGAAACCGAATACTCTTCGCCAATTTTGGTTTTATTAATGGAAATTGAGTTTCCGGCCAATTGTCTTTTGGCTTCACCTTTAGATTTAAGAAAACTTGTTTTTTCAGAAATTAAATCAATGATATTGGTTCCAATGGCTTCTGATTTTGACAATTCCTTTTGAGGAACACCATCGAAAACCTGAAGAAATAATTCCTCATCCAAGCTTACAAGGTCTTCCGCTGTGGATTGCCCGAAAAGAATTTGAGAAGCTTTCAAAGTCTTTTCGTACTCTTCGTTTCCGTGAACCCAAATCGTTACTTCTTCAGCCAATTTCTTTTGTAGTTTTCTTTCGTGCGGAGCGGTTTTGTGTTCATTAATTAAAGCTTCAATCTCGTCTTTTGGAAGAAAAGTGTAGAACTTAATAAATCTTTCTGCGTCTGTATCGGTTGCATTCAACCAAAATTGGTAGAATTTGTATGGTGAAGTTTTCTTAGCATCCAACCAATAATTCTCGCCACTTTCCGATTTTCCAAATTTGCTTCCGTCCGCTTTTGTAATCAACGGAACTGTCAGGGCATACGCTTCGCCTTGGGCTTTTCTGCGGATCAATTCTGTTCCGGTGGTGATGTTTCCCCATTGGTCAGAACCGCCCATTTGAAGTTTCACACCTTCATTTTGGTAAAGGTGAAGATAATCGTAACCTTGCAAAAGCTGGTAAGTGAACTCTGTGAAACTCATTCCGTCGACGCCAGAATCTCCGGAGAAACGTTTTTTCACAGAATCCTTCGCCATCATATAGTTCACAGTAATGTGTTTCCCGATGTTCTTAGCAAAATCCAAAAACGTGAAATTCTTCATCCAATCGTAGTTGTTGACAAGAATAGCTTTATTGTTTCCAGCGCCATCAAATTCTAGGAATCTAGAAAGCTGATTTTTCAGACAATCCACGTAATGGAGTAGAGTCTCCTCGTTGAGAAGATTACGTTCTGCTGATTTGCCGGAAGGGTCGCCTATCATTCCTGTCGCACCTCCAACCAAGGCAATCGGCTGATGTCCGTGTTGTTGGAAATGGGCTAAGATTTTAATTTGAATCAGACTTCCGATGTGCAAAGAATCCGCTGTTGGATCGAATCCAATATAGGCTTTAGTCATTTCTTTGTCCAGTTGTTCTTCCGTTCCCGGCGTCATATCAGAAAAAAGTCCGCGCCATTTCAGTTCTTCGATAAATGCATTCATAGTCTTAAAAAATTTCGTGCAAAGATAAGGATTTGAAGTGGTAGTTTATTTCCGGATTTCAAATTATTATTTTTAGAAATACTATTGCTTTGAACTTTCAGATCAATTAATTGATTTTTATAAAAACTTTTCTAATTTTAAGTTATTTTTGTGCTGTTCTTGAATTTATGAATCGCATTAATATAAATATTAAGCTTAATTTTTTACTGTAGGAATTCAAGGTTTACATTAATTAAAATACATCAGCAATGAAAATCACAGAAGAGAACCAAGAGAGACTCAGCGTTTTAGAAAAAATTGCCAATGGGATCATTTGGTGGGTAGGTTCTATTCAATCATTGGTTTTCCATACCATTTTCTTTATCATTTCTTTTGCTCTACCGATTTTCAATATCGTTGAGTTCGAACATATGTTGTTGGTTCTCACAACGGTTGTTTCACTGGAAGCAATTTATTTGGCGATTTTCATTCAAATGTCCGTCAATAAAAGTACAGAACATATCGAGGATTTGAAGGAAGATGTCAATGAGATTCAGGAAGATATTGATGAGATCCAAGAAGATATTGAGGAAATTCAGGAAGATGTTGAAGAAATTCAAGAAGATATTGACGAAATCCAGGAAGATGTGGAGGAAATAAACGAGGATGATGACGATGAAGACCACAGCGAGCGTGCCAGAACTGTAATGCTGAAAAGCAAAGTTTCAAATAACAAAAACGACATCAAAAACCTGAAAGACAAAATCAAAGAACTCGAAGGTTTGATTGAAAATCTGAAAAAAGAAGATTAGTTAGTTAGTTAGTTAGTTAGTTGTCAGTCTGAGGCTCTCGAAGACCTATAAATACTACAATTCCAATTTCAGAATCTTCTCCATTTGTTTCTGATTCACACTTTCCGGCATATTTCTAAAAACAAAATTCCGAAGTCCAGTGAAATTTTCCCACTGCGCCACTTTCCCAAGCGTCCAACTTGTCTTCACAATATGATTGACTTTTGATTTTCTGATTCTTTCGAATTGATGAAAGATCTTATTCCAATCTTTTTGAGTTTCTAATAATTTTCCGATGATGTAAGCATCTTCCACCGCTTGGCAGCCGCCTTGTCCCATATTTGGCGTTGTGGCGTGCGCAGAATCTCCAATCAAACAAAGATTTTCTGTAGACCATTTTTCCATCGGTTTTAGGTCGATGATGTCATTCAGAATGATATTTTCCTTTGAGGTTTTTGAGATCATTTCCAAAACATCAGGATGAAATTCTTTGAAGGTTTCCATTAGATCAATATCCTCAGAATAAAATTTCTCATTCACCAAAGCATACCAATACAAAGTATTTTCCTTGATCTTCACAAAGCCAAAACGTTTTCCTTTTCCCCACATTTCGTAGGCATTGTGGCTATATTTTTCTGGGATTTCGGTAGTCAGGATTCCGCGCCAGCATTTTTGTTGGGCTTCTCGGATCTGTCCGGATTTAAGAATTTGATGTCGCACTAAAGATTTCACGCCATCAGCTCCGAAGATGATCTCACTTTCAATTTCTGTTTTGTCTTCAAACGTCAAATGGTAATTTTTCTTCTTCTCAATTGTCGAAAGCCGTTTATTAAGAATGATATTTTCTGAGATGTTTTCGCTCAATACTTTTTGAAGTTCCGCTCTGTGAATCGCGATATTGCAAACATTGTATTTGCTTTCAAGTTTTAGAACGTCTGTTTTCGAGATGGTTTTCAGCTTTTCATTAGTGATGATCAAAGCGTGCATTTTGGTTCCCGCTTTTTCAATTTTCTCTTTCAAACCGAGTTTATCGAAGATCTGCATTGCGTTTCCCGCCATTGCGATTCCGGCGCCTACGGGTTTTATTTCTGGTGCACTTTCATAGATCTTGAAATCGATGTTGTGTTGCTTCAGGACATTTCCCAAAGTCAAACCGCCAATTCCGCCACCGATGATTGAGATGCTCATTTATCTAATTTTTTTTAATTCTGACAACAATTGATTTTGTTTATTAATAAACTGATTCAGACTATCAGTTTTCAAAGGATGAGCTTGTTGGTATTTTTCAATTTCAGAAATTGTTTTCTTGATTCTGAAAACAATATATTGGTCTTTGATTTTAGATTGATTTTCATTAATTCTTTGAATCAAATCCTTAATATTCTTGGTCTTCAACTCATATTTCTCAGAACTTATTTTTATATCCGCTTTCACTTGTCCTTTAGTTATAGAATCTGTGATTGCTCTTGTGAGATGCTCTGCGTCATTGTAATAGATAGCAGATTTATTAATTACATCCTCATATCTCGAAATTGTCTTTTGAGTTTTCTCATTGATGTCAATGATTTTCTCATCCAACACTTTAAGGCTTTTATCATTTTTCATCAATTCATTATAAATCTGATGAACCATATTTTCACTGTAACGACCTTGTTTTAACGAACTCATTGGAGAAGATTCTGCATTGTCAACAGCATTTTCTACAATAGGAGGATTTGTTTTGTTTTCATTACAAGAAATAATAAAGAAAGAAAAAGCAAACAATAAAAATATTCTTTTCATAATGGTTTTTGATTTTAAACAAAGTTAATTTAATCCTTCAATTATTAAAACAAAAAAAGCAAGACCAAAAAGTCTTGCTTCAATTACATTCCTAAAAAGGAATTTTTATTTTCCAAGGTAAGATTTCAAGATCTTACTTCTTGTGTTGTGTTTCAATCTTTTGATCGCTTTTTCTTTGATCTGACGAACTCTTTCTCTTGTCAGGTCAAAAGTTTCACCAATTTCTTCAAGCGTCATTGGATGTTTTCCATTCAATCCGAAATACAATCTTACCAAGTCAGCTTCTCTCGGCGTCAACGTTTGAAGTGCTCTTTCAATCTCGATTTGTAGAGATTCAAGCATCAAATCCTTGTCTGGACTTGGAGATTCTCCCGAACGCAAAACGTCATAAAGGTTAGAATCTTCACCTTCCACAAGCGGTGCATCCATCGATAGGTGACGACCACTGTTTTTCATAGATTCCTTGATATCTTCCTCGCTCATATCCAGAACTTCCGCCAACTCTTCCGGAGAAGGTGGTCTTTCGTTCTCTTGCTCCAAGTGAGCGTAAGCTTTGTTGATCTTGTTTATAGAACCGATTTTGTTCAATGGCAATCTCACAATTCTCGATTGCTCGGCCAAAGCCTGCAAAATCGACTGACGAATCCACCAAACAGCATAGGAGATAAATTTGAAACCTCTCGTCTCATCATATCTTTTCGCTGCTTTCATTAGACCAAGATTTCCTTCGTTGATCAGATCGGGAAGCGAAAGTCCCTGATTCTGATACTGCTTGGAAACGGAAACCACGAAACGTAAGTTAGCTTTGATCAATTTTTCCAGTGCAGCTCTGTCGCCGGCGCGGATTCTTTGTGCTAGATCTACCTCTTCATCGGCCGTGATCAATTCCACTTTCCCGATTTCTTGAAGATACTTGTCTAGTGATGCGGTTTCCCTATTGGTAACCTGTTTTGTAATTTTTAATTGTCTCATATAAAAACCTCAT
>JAGNPP010000181.1 GCA_017989575.1 Chryseobacterium sp. | reverse complement strand
AAAACAAAACGAAGCGAAAACGATTTCTTACCTCGCTAAAGCTGGAAAAGTTCTTGGATTTTTAAGTTTTTCAGACAATATTAAACCAACTTCAAAACAAGCGATTGAACTTCTTCAAAATCAAAATATCGAAGTGATAATGATGACAGGAGATAACGAAAATACAGCAAAAGCTGTAGCTGAACAACTCGGAATCAAAAATTTCAAAGCGAATTGCCTTCCCGAAGATAAAATGAACGAAATAAAAAGACTTCAAAGTGAAGGGAAAATTATTGCAATGACAGGCGATGGAATCAATGATGCGCCAGCTCTTGCTCAAGCCAACATCGGCATTGCAATGGGAACGGGAACCGATGTAGCGATAGAAAGTTCGGAAATAACTTTGCTAAAAGGCGATATTCTTGGCGTTGCAAAAGCGAAAATCCTCAGTGAAAAATTATTGAGAAACATCAAAGAAAATCTTTTCTTCGCTTTTATTTATAACGTTTTAGGAATTCCGTTAGCTGCTGGATTGCTCTACCCTTTCTTCGGCATTTTGCTAAGTCCAATGATTGCAGCGGCGGCAATGAGTTTCAGTTCGGTTTCTGTGATTTTGAATTCTTTGAGATTGAATAATGCGAAATTGGATTTTTGAGTTGAACCACAAAAGTCACAAAAGAAAATTGTGAAAATCACTTTAAAAAGTTCAAAAAAGAAATTCTTAATCCCTTTTTTAGCTTTTTGTTTTCGTAGAAATAAAACTACAAACTTTTGTGACTTTTGTGGTTAAAATCAAAAAGGCACCGAGGAAAACCCCGATGCCATTTCAAAACAAATATAAAACCTTAAAATCGTCAAATTAAAAAGAAACCGTCAGCTTGCTGAACACATATCGTCCGTTTTGCCCGAACTGAGATGTGGATCTAGAATAGATGAACTGGTCATTATTCGTAGAAGCTGTCAAGTTTTTCGTAGGATAAATATCAAACAAGTTATTAGCTCCAATCGTCAAGTTGAAATTCTTGTTGATGTCATAACCGATTGATAAGTCTGTAATAATTTTGTCAGAAATCAATTGATGTTCGTTTGGCAAAATGATACCGTCAAAGTTGGCATCCACAATGTCTGCACCATAAACTTTTCCGTAGTAAGTGTTTCTCAGATAGAAATTGAAATCATTCCACTTCAGATTATTAGACAAACTCGCTTTCACTTTTGGAACTGAATTTTCTAGATAAACTCTGGATCTCTCGCCAAAATAGGTATTTTCCAATCCTGCACTTTTCAATAGATCTGAAGCGTGAATGTCGCCAACTTTTTTAGTTTCGTTTAAATTGATGGCGAAATCATTCGTAAACTTGAAACTTTCTTTTGTCAACGTATGGCTAATCACCAAATCCAAACCTTTCGTTTCTGTGTCAATGGAGTTGGCAAAAAACTGCGCCGCATTCACATTGTTTCTATCAAGTTCATTTCTTACTTCTTGCAGATTAGGATTTAATAAAATTTGGGCATCTGTCGGTCTGGCAAACTGATCTGTCAACACAATTCTGTCATCTATTCTGATGAAATAGGCATCTGTAGTAATATTCAAATTCAAAGCAGGAATTTTATATGTGAAACCCGCACTTACAGATTTTGAAGTTTCTTGTTTCAATTTATTAATTCCCAAACCTTTTGCAACTCCAGAATCATTAGCAAAAGTTCCTACTTCTACCAAAGTTGGTGTTGTACTTCCTGGGAGTGACGTGAACAATGTGGAAGTCGTGTTGTAATAAATCTGATGAATGGATGGCGCACGGAAACCTGTGGATCCTGCAAATCTGAAATTTAAGTCATTAGAAAGTTTGATTCTGGACGCTAATTTGTAATTGAAAGTCGAACCAAAATCCGAATAATCTTCAAAACGAACCGCTGCATCTACCAAAAACCAATTGGTAAAATTGAATTCTACATCTGCATATCCAGCATAAGAATTCCTGTTTCTATTCGTTTGATTCTCCGCTCTGAAGCCTGAGAAAACCTGAGAACTTCCTGCCAATGCTGCTCCAAAAAAGTCAGTTGGTTTCAACGAGTTTGGCGTTGTTGGCGTCTGTACATTTCCGTTGATGTCATAAGCCGTGTAAGAAGCTTCTTCACCTGGATTAATTCTGAAATTCTCGTGACGCTGTTCTGCTCCGAAAGCGACGTTGATTCCTTGGAAAACATCAAACGATTTGCTGAAATCCAAATTGATCGTGTTCTGCAAAAACTGCAACCCACCAGCTTTGAAAGTGCTTGGAGAATTGAATCTTAAACTGGTGTTCCCTGTATTTTCTATCGTGTAATCAAAACTGTTTTGTCCGAAAGTGTTACTAAGATCAACATTCCATCCGTTCCATTTTCCTTTAACTCCAGCAGACAAAGAAACATCTTGAATTCTTGTGTGAATCTCTGGCAAATAACCGTCAATGTTGATTCCTGTGAATGTTCTCGCTTGGTTTGGTCTTCTGTAAAAACCGCCTGATTGACCGTCTCTGATAGAATAGCCACCAAAAGTGTAAGCCTTCCAATCATCATTCAACGGAACTTCTACGTTCGCGAATAGTTGATGGTTATTCAGTTTGGACTGCCCAACTTGCATATTGAAATCTTTTCTGGTCTGTCCTCTGTAAGCCAATTCGTTGTCCGTTACATTCGCTCCCAACAAACCTTGAAGAGCCGTAATCGTGGATGCATTTTGAATATTGGATTGTAAACCAGAATCAAAATAACTCACGCCTTGAGAATATTGGTGAATCAAATTCACGAAATCTTGCTCTCCTGCAGTTCCTTTCAGATTATTAATATTATTGAAATAAGAAGAAAGATTCACACCACTTTCTGACGCTCTTTTCTCGATTGCGTTGTATGCGTTGTAGATCGCACCACTTTCTGTTCCAGCTCTTCTCGTAGGATCACGGAATTGGGAAGACCAGGTTACGTTATAAAAACCACCTTTAGTTCCAATTTTATTTCCGTAATTTAAGTCTAATTGATATTGCTGACCGTCGTAATTTCCAGTGTGATCCTTCGCTGCATTTGTCAGATAACCACCGTAATTCAGTTGTCCTGTCAGTTTTCCAGTGTCTCTTTTCAATTGAAGATTCATCACACCGGCAATTGCATCAGAACCGTATTGCGCAGAAGCACCATCTCTCAAAACCTCGATTCTGGAAAGTGCAAATGCTGGGATGGCGTTCAAATCCGTTCCAACCGTTCCTCTTCCTGGAGCGCCATTTACATTAACTAATGCTGATGTATGTCTTCTTTTTCCATTAATCAAAATTAAAGTCTGATCTGGTCCCAAACCTCTCAATTGCGCTGGATCCGAGTGATCCGATCCATCTGCATTGGTCTGAATGGTTGATGTAAAAGATGGTGCAATCGTATTAAGAATTTGATTGATGTTCGTCTGTGGCAAACTTTGTTGAATGTCTTTCAAATTGAAAACATCTACAGGAACTGGACTGTCCGCCTTTGAACGCCCACCACTTCTGGAACCTACCAAAACCACTTCTTCGATTTGGCTGTCGGACACGGTGTCATTTGCAGGTTTTGTTTCCTGAGCCTGTGCAAATGTAATTCCCGAAAAGAAAATAACTGCCGCCGTGAGCGCAATTCCTTTCCTTGAATTAATAATAGTTACTTTGTTCATATATTCTAAATTTTACGTTCTTTAAATAAAAAAAACTTCCCCCAGACAAGTCTAGAAGAAGTTATATAAGGATGTGTTTGGTCCAATAATAAAAACTTTTAAAACTTATCTTTCCTTCTTTCAAAGGCTGAATGCAACACCTTTCCTCTCGGCAGGTTGTTAAGACGTCAACGGGTCAGTTCCCTCGGTCTTTCTTAATAAGTATGACAGCAATTCTTAATCACAGTGCAAAAGTAATTTGAATAGTTTATTTCATCCAAATTTATTTCCCACTAATTCGGTATGATAAATATCATAGTAGGTTAAAATATTGTTAATCAAATTATTACAATATAATCTTGGAATGGTTTAATACTTAATCAAGCAAAAAAGCCCATCATAATTGACGGGCTTTTGAAAAATAAGAGTTGAAATAAAGTATTAAAAAAAGTTAAAGATATTTGGTGGAAAGTTATGTTACTTCTCTATTTTTCCTAAAAATAATGATAAAGGCAAAACCAGTAATCATTAATAAAATCAAATAGTTATCAACAGGAACCGGCTCTCCGGGCGCTCCAGGAAACGATGCGTTGTTCTGCGTTTCTTCCGGACTCTTTACCCTTTCGTCTTTGAAATGTTCGTAGATGACGGTCGAGTTTCTGATGATTTTGTTGACATTGTCTATATCCCGTTTGATTTCCTGTTCCTTTTTCGCGCTAGAATTTTCATAGGGATTTCTGTAAGGATTGTTAAACGGATTTGTTTCCAAATCCCAGTTCTGACCTAAAATCAATATGGAAAAAATACACAGAAAAATGGTACAAAGTTTTCTCATAATCTGATTTTTACTTGATGACTTTTTTGGTTACAATATCGTTTCCGTGGTAGATTTTCAACACATAACCACCATTCACAAGCGACTGGTGAGAGATTCTCAATGCTTTGGAATTCCCCAAAACCTCATCCAGAAATCTACCGCTCATATCAAAAAGCTGAATCTTTTTGACAGTCTGACTGCTGGTGACTACAAACTCAGTTTTGTCTTTGTAAACTGTAAGCTGTTGACTTGCGGTGGAATTGGTATCCAGATAATTATCCGGTTTGTACACAATCTCTAAACGGTGATCCTCCACGCCTTCAACTGCTTGGAAACTGTAATCATTCTCAGAAATGTTGATGACTTTGTTCAGAAGTTTGTCTCGCAAATAGATGGTCTGTTGCGCACCGAAAATTCCGTTTTTGTCGCCTAATGAGATTTTATAAATTCCATTTTGTGCATATTTCATCCCCAATGGAACTTTATCATCCAGATTCAAAGGATATTTCCTTCCCTGGATTTGAAGTTTATAATCATCCAATTTGCTGTAGATGGCATCATCGCCTATCGTCATCACCTCAGCATCATAATCGCCATCGTAAGCATCCACCGAACCATTGATATAACCTACAAGAATCGTATTCGTAAACTGTTCTGGTGAAATAAGTTGCAACCAGAAACGATCTTTGTTTGATGAACTGTTTTTAGCATTGTAGAAAACGCCCGTTTCAGAAGTTCTAATGCTGTTGTTAAAATTCAATTGGTGTGTGACAGTCGGTGATGTAGTCGTTGCAACATCTCTTACCTGAACGATAAAACCTTGTCCTACTTTGATAAACTGCGTTGGCGTAAGTCCACTATTTGGCTGCGTTGTGGTTGGTGGCGTTCCTCCGGTTAACGTCAGAGTCGCATAGTTGTTTCCAGCGTAGCCAGAACCGGATTGATTGAGTCTTGGAGCGACATTGGTCCAAAACCATACTTTTCCGAAGATCTTACTGCTGTTGGTATTGAGATTGAAGAATTTATCAAAGTCAATATTCGAAGGATATGGGTTTCCAATCAGGTTGTAGCCGTGCTCGTACTCGATGTTGTTTTGA
>JAGNPP010000180.1:3047-5587 GCA_017989575.1 Chryseobacterium sp. | reverse complement strand
TTATTTTATTATGTTGACAATTATTTTATTTAAATTCAAGAAAATATTATGGATTAAAAGTTTGATTCAACAGACGTAATTCTATGATTTTGGCTGTGTACTTTTCATCCTTTGCTTTTATTGTAACAGTCAGTTTTTCATTATTAAATTCAGATGCAGGAATTTCTAAAATCAACTGTTGAATCTTAGTTCCAGAAGCTCCTTCTATAGTCTTACTAATTACATTTTTTCCATTAATATCAATATTTAAAATCCGGTTTTTATCTGTATCGAAGTAAGAAATGTAAAGAAACTTGGCTTTTTTGTTCTTATTTCTCATCTCGTAACTAAACCATGCTTTAGAATCTCGAAAGTGATACTCATCGAAATATCCTGCATAAGAATCTGGACTTTTGAAAAAATGGTCGGACTCAGGTTGTTGTTCTCCCAAAGAAATTTTATCTTCTGTAATATTTTCTAATTTTCTGAGTTCTTGCTCTTCTTTAGTTTTTAAAGTCATTAATTCCTCAATTTTATCTTCATTCGCTTGAGGCCAATAAATGATATATCGCTCTGCCTGAATACTATTAAAGGGAACTAATTCCAATCCTTCCCTGAATTTATCTTTTGGATATAGTCCATTTAATTTGAACTTTAAACCTTGTGTATTTTCTTTTTTAATATGTTCCAAAATTGATGAAGATTTCCCAACAATCACCGGAATGTCATTAAGCGGAATCTGCGTTCCGTGTGCAATATGTCCGCCTCTACTGTCATCCGCAAATAATCCTACTTGATTTTCTGTTCCATATTTTGCAGCCAGAACAATCGGTCCGTATTTGAAAGCGTAATAATCTGAACCATCAGGAAGTTGTTCTGCAGAAATGTGTATCGGCAATTGCATCACCACAACATCGCCGTTTTTCCAAGTTCTATTGATATTAGAATAACCGTCTTTGTCTTTATTATCTTGATATTCTTTATTATTGATTAAAATTTTGACTTCTGAAGCATTTGTCCAATCCGGAATTCTTAATTTCAAATTGAATTTTGATTTGTTTTTTAAATTGAAAATCAGCTTAGTTTCAGAAGATTCCGGAAAATGATTGATTTGAGTGACTGTCACATTTTTCTCTTTCCAATTGAGTTTTGAAGGAATAAAAAGATTGACCAAAAGATCTTGTTCTGTATGTGCAAAGATCAATTCTCCATATTTTCCGTGATTTTCCAAACCAGAACCTACGCAACACCAAAAACTGGTTTCCGGCTGGGAATAAACTCTGTAATGACCCGGACGCATTGGCGTAAAATATACAAAACCACCTTTCTCATCGTGCTGAGTTGAAAGAATATGATTGTAAAGCGCTTTTTCATAATAATCCATATACGATGACGAACCAGAAGTCGCGAAAAGATCTTTGGAAAGTTTCAGCATATTGTACGTATTGCAGGTTTCCGGACCTTCTACACTTTTCATCATACTGCTAAAATCGGTAATTGGGTTGAAATGTTCGCTCACGCTATTTCCTCCAATAGCTACGGATCTTTTGTGAACCACATTTTGCCAAAACAAATCTGTAGCCTGATTCCAGTTTTGATTATTTTCTATGTCAGCAATTCTTTTAAAACCAATGACCTTGGGAATTTGCGTATTGGCGTGCATCCCAGTTAAAACATCTTTCTTTTCCAAAAGTGGATTTAGAACTGTATCTTGGGAAAAATCTTTGGCTAGTTTGAGATACTTCTTGTCGCCAGTTATGTTGTAAACATCTGCAAAAACCTCGTTCAAACCTCCGTGTTCGCTGATGAGCAATGTTTGGATTTGATCTCTGGATAATTTTGAAGTAGTATCAATCATCCAATCCGTCAATTTGATGAGCATTTTTTTGGCTTTTTGATTATCTGTGTACCAATAAGCATCGCGTAATCCAGAATAAGTTTTGTGAATATTGTACAACGGAACCCAACGGTCATTAAGACTAAAAAGAGAAGAACGGATATTGCCTTCGGAAATTTCTTTCCAGATTGCTTTTCCATTGGGAACTCCTGAGATATAGCCATTTCCACACGCATTCTGACATCTTTCCAGTTCATCTATCACATAATTTAATTTTTCCTTGATTTTAGAATCGCCCGTAGAAGCGTACATCAAAGAAAGCGCAGATAAATAATGTCCACCAATATGTCCATCCAAACCTGTGTTTTCCCAATTAGGATAATTATTTGCATTTGTTTTCAGTCCAGCTTCTTTAAGATAAGGCGCAAGCAAACGATCAGAATCAAGGGAAAGAATGTACTGTTTATCAACATTCATGGCATTCTTGAAGTTGCTATCCAGCAGTTGAACATCCTGAAGTTGGAAATATGATATTTTTTGATATTTTTGATTCTCTTGCGCTTCCGAAAATTGGAAATTCAAAAAGAGAATGATGATGAATATCTGTTTCATAAAATTTGGTGTTTTAATGAAATCCAATGAGTGTCGATATTGAAAAGCATTGATCGAGATTTAATTTGAAATTGTTTAAAATAATTTTTAATAAATGTAAACAAAACATTTA
>JAGNPP010000180.1:0-2947 GCA_017989575.1 Chryseobacterium sp. | reverse complement strand
GAATATCTGTTTCATAAAATTTGGTGTTTTAATGAAATCCAATGAGTGTCGATATTGAAAAGCATTGATCGAGATTTAATTTGAAATTGTTTAAAATAATTTTTAATAAATGTAAACAAAACATTTATTAATTTTTATATCCGATTCGCCAATTAAAAATGATAAATTTGTAAATTATTTAAAAATTAATACCATTTAATGAGGAAAGATTACTCACAATATATAAAACATCTCATCGCTGTAGATTGCATTATTTTTGGCTTTGATGGCGAAAATCTGAAAATCTTACTTGTCAAAAGAAACTTTGAACCTAAAAAAGGAGAATGGTCTCTGATGGGAGGTTTCGTAAACGGAGAAGAAACTCTGGATGAATCTGCCAGCCGCGTTCTTCATTCTTTGACCGGATTGGAAAACATCTATTTGGAGCAACTCAAAAGCTTTAGTAAACTGGATCGTGAACCTACGGCGCGAATCATTTCTGTTTCTTATTTTGCCCTTATCAATGCGGATGAGAATATCAAGATTAATGAAAAATACAGTGCGCAATGGTTTGATCTAAAGGACTTTCCGACATTGATATTCGATCACAACATAATGGTAGAAAATGCGGTTACAAGATTGAGATATCGTGCTTCTACACAGCCTATCGGATTTGAATTGTTGCCTGAGAAATTCACGATGAAAGATTTACAATCTCTTTATGAAGCTATCTTTGACGAGAAATATGACAAGAGAAATTTCATCAGCAAAATCAACAGTATGGATATCCTTGTGAAAACTGATGAAAAAGATATGACTTCTTCCAGAAAAGGTTCTTTTTTATACCGATTTGATAAGGAAAAATACCATAAAAAATTGTCTCAAGGTTACTTATTCAAAATATGAATTCTTAAAGAGAATAAAGGTAATAGAGAAAAGCAAAAAGACTTTTGATTGCTATTTTCATTCCTTACTAAAGTTACAAAATCAAAAAAATATTTTATTAAAATACTGATCACCAAAAAAGTGATCAGTATTTTTTTAATAAATATAAAGAGAACAAACTTTCTTTTTACCAGAAATACCAGTAGAACAATCCGCAAAGAATAACAACTCCAAGAGATGCTACGACGTCCCAAACGTTCCAGCTTTTTCTAATTAATTCCTTGTAACTTCCTGTGAATGTGATTGCATCGATTTGTTGAGCTGTTGGTTTTGGTGTAAACATAGAAACGACAATCATTAATACAACAATGAAAACCAATAGCCATATTTCGAAAATCAACCAGTTTGTTTGCCAGAACCAAGTTGTGTTTTCCCAAAGCCCTCCAGTCATTACATCTTTTCCAGAATTGGTAAATATATTGGTTAGCAATCGTACCATTCCAAGAACAAATCCAACGATCATTCCCACTTCTCCAGACTTAGGCGAGATTTTCTTAGAAAAAATTCCTAATGCAAAAACCGCTACCATTGCCGGTGCCAACAAAGATTGAATCCCTTGAAGATAATCGTACAAACTACCAAGACTCTTCATCACAGGAATCCAGACAATTCCTAAAACCACAACACCCATTGTTGCCAAACGACCTACATTCACGTAAGTAGCTTCACTTTTATCTTTGTACATTGGTTTGTAGAAATCTTCTGTAAACAAGGTTGCACAAGAGTTGAAAAACGCTGCTAATGACGCAACCAAAGCAGAAATAAATCCAATGGTTACAATCCCTTTAACACCTGCAGGCAAAACAAATTTTACCATAGAACCAAAAGCTGTATCTGGATCGCTTAAAACAAATCCACTATCTGGACGAGCTGCCAAAGCCGCCGCAATCATTCCTGGAATCAAGAACATAAAGACCGGTAACAATTTGAAATAACCAGCTGCAATCGTTCCTCTTCTGGCACGCATCATCACGACTTCATTAGCCTCTCCTTTTTGCTGACCCAATACTCTTTGTACGATGTGCTGATCTGTACACCAATACCAAAAACCAATAATGGAAGCTCCTAAGAAAACCCAGAAACCTGGATAATCGTCATACATCGGGTCACCCGTTTCCAAATGGAACATATGGTTTGTGCCATAAGCCTTGCCATCTGCACCAACATTTTGAGTTTTTGCAAATTCTATCATTGCAGTCCAGCCTTCGCCGATACTTCCGTTTCCAAGAGCAGATAGTCCTAAGAAAAGAACCATAAAAGAACCGATAATCAAAATCGGTGTTTGGATTGCAGACAATGTCATTACACCTTTCATCCCACCAAGAACGGTGAAAACTCCGGTTAATAAAATCAATCCAATCGCGCCATACCAGAATGGAATTCCCAATAGACTTTCCATAAAGATTCCACCTGTAAAGGCCGTTACACTTACCTTAGTCAAAACATAAGCAATCAATGTGATGATAGAAAGCCAAGATCCTGTTGCTGGTGTGTATCTATATTTAAGAAAATCTGGCATTGTGATGATTTTCCCCATTTTGTTGTTCATCAATTGATAAAATGGAACGAAAAGCCATCCTAACAAAAGAATCATCCAACCTTGCATTTCCCAGTGCGCCATTCCTACTCCGGATTTTGCACCAGTTCCTGCTAGTCCTACAAGATGCTCGGAACCAATGTTTGCGGCGAAGATCGCTGCTCCAATAATGTACCAAGGTTCCCCTTTTCCAAATAGATAATCTTCACTATTAGCGCCGTCCTGAGACTTTTTGTCTTTTTGTACAGAACGCCAAACAGCCCAACCGACTGCTACGATTCCGACTACTATGATTACCCAGTCCAGCCAGATAAATTCGTGTGAATTCCAATTCATAGTTATTTTTTTACAGAGAATTTATAAATCGTTTTTGTTTCATATTTCTGCCCCGGTTCTAGAACCACAGAAGGGAAAGATGGCTGATTCGGAGAATCCGGGTAATGTTGAGTTTCTAAACACAATCCAGTTCTGAATTCGTTTTTTCCA
>JAGNPP010000179.1 GCA_017989575.1 Chryseobacterium sp. | reverse complement strand
TTGCAAGATGCCGCCCTCAGCAAGATGAATGAGAAAATGCAACTCTTCTCCAATCCTGATATGAAAATGGTGGTGCTAAAAGGAGTAGAAAAACATCCGGATTCCAAAGCCTTGGTTTTCTGGGATACCAAATCCAAAAAAGTTTATCTGAATGCGGACAGCCTACCAAAAGCACCTGCAGGAATGCAGTACCAATTGTGGGCAATTGCCGATGGAAAGACAGTAAACGCCGGAATGTACACCTCAGAAAAAGACAGCAAAACAGCGCTTGCCAACATCCCAAATGCGCAGGCATTTGCCATAACGCTGGAGAAAGAAGGCGGAAGCGAAGTGCCAACGATGGAGAATATGTTTGTAATGGGCACCACCTGATAACGCCCTCATCACATCACCATAAAAAACCAAAAGCCGGACTATTTCTAGTTCGGCTTTTGCTATGGCGTTCTGCATTTGGTGGGCTCTACCCTTTTGCTGGCGGTTCTAAGTTGGAATTATTGTCTCGCGCTAGACAAGGAACGGTTATTTATGTTCCAGATGTTGATGGTCAAGACCCAACAAGATCTAAAAAAGATGTATGATGACACTTTTAATTATCTAGAAAAATGTGGATTAGGTATAATATAAAAACAAAAAAACCTGCTCAACAGCAGGTTTTTCATTTATACAAAGTAAAGATCTTAATGCCCAGACTTAGCATCTGCATCCTGCTTCACGTGGCTAAGATACTTAGTACAATAAGCCCCAAAAACCAAGATCACCAGATAACAAAACACGGGAATAATAAAGGAATTCTGAACGCCAAACTGATCTGCCAAATAACCTTGGAAAATCGGAACTATTGCGCCTCCTAAGATCGCCATTACAACCAAAGAAGAACCTTGGCTCGTGTATTTTCCTAAACCGGAAATTGCCAATGTGTAGATATTAGAAAACATAATCGAGTTGAAAATCCCAATGCCCAAAACGCTGTACATTGCCAGCTCGCCGTGGTTGAGCATTGTTGAGATGAGTAATAATACGTTGACTCCTGCAAAGATAGAAAGGGTTCTAGCCGGAGCAGATTTCCCAATGAAAAACGCAATGAAATTCAAAGCAATAAATACGAGGAAGAAACTAATCTGTGCAAATGTGAGATCTACAATGCCATAAATCACAAAGAAAACAGCAATCGCCGCTCCCAGCATATAGATGGCTTTTTTGCCTTGACTGATGGAATGATTCAGAGAAATCGCACCTAAAAATCGCCCTATCATTGCACCGCCCCAATAGACTGCAAGGTAGTTTTTGCTGACAGATTCGGTAAGATTCATGACTTGTGGTTGCTCCAAAAAGCTGATGATGAAACTTCCCACTGCCACTTCCCCGCCCACGTAGCAGAACATTGCCAAAACGCCGAACTTGAGATGGTTGTGTTTCAAAGCGCCAAAACCTTTGACAACTTCTTCGCCCGCTACTTTGAAATCTGGCAATTTAACTCTTGAGATAATCAAAGCTACTAATAATAGAATCCCGGCAAAAATCAAATAAGGAATCTTAGTCGCTGCTGCAGAGAAAGAACCGTCTGCCTCGGAGAACAATTCGAAAATCAAATGGCCTCCCAAAACCGGCGCAATCGTTGTTCCGAATGCGTTGAAGGCTTGGGTCATATTCAGTCGGCTGGATGCGGAATCTTCCGGTCCCAAAAGAGAAACGTAAGCATTCGCCGTGATTTGTAATACCGTGAATCCAAGTCCCAAGATAAATAAAGCGCCTAAAAACAAAGGATAAGACGACAAACTCGCCGCAGGAAAAAATAAAACACACCCAAATGCTGCCAGGAAAATTCCGAAAAGAATACCTTTCTTATACCCCACTTTATCAATGGGATCGCCTTGTGTGGTTGAAATTAAAAAGTAAATCAATGAGCCTATAAAATACGCTCCAAAGAAACAAAACTGCACCAACATCGATTGGAAGAAAGTGAGATTGAAAAGCTGTTTCAGGTAAGGAATCAAAATGTCATTCATACACGTGATGAATCCCCACATAAAGAACAAAAGGGTAATCGTAACCAAAGGAACGGTGTAATTCCTTTTGGTTCCTACTTCATTATTTATCATATATTTTTAATTTATAAAGTGTCTAAAGATAATGCGTTTTGATGATAATATCTTACTTTGAGACATTAAATTTGTCAGTAATTTTTAATTCGGTTTTTAGAAAAATTCTGCTTGATTTTAAGTTTGATATCAAAGTAATTCTGTGAGTGCAAATGATTAAAGAATGTTTTAATATTTCTCATAAGGCAAAAAAAAAGAACCATTATTTCTAATGATTCTTTTTTTGTTTATGTATGTCAAGCTTTTTATTCACAAAGAATAATCCCCTTATCATTGTTGAATTCTAAAACACCACTTTTGATCTCGTAAGAGTAAGCGCTTTTTGTTTCTGTTTCTTTGGTCAAATATTTTTCGAAAGAACCATTGACTTTATCAGTATAGATCTTCACTTTTCCACCAACCAAAGCAGAAACGATTGCCGCGTGATTTTTATAGATTTGGAATTGCCCGCTTTTTCCAGGAAGAAGAACTGATTCTACTTCGCCTTCAAAGATCACAAATTCCGGAGTTAAAATTTTTATATTCATAATTTTAAAGATAATAGATAATAGATAAAGAGATAATAGATTTCTAACTTTAAAAGTCTTTTAGTCTATTTTCTATCCGTCTATACTCTTAATTTATGCATTTTCTGCTAACAATTTTTGTCCTGCTGCGATAGCTTCTTCGATAGTTCCTTTCAAATTGAAAGCTGACTCTGGATACTGATCCAATTCTCCATCGATGATCATATTAAATCCTTTGATGGTGTCTTTGATATCTACCAATGATCCTTTAAGACCTGTAAACTGCTCAGCAACGTGGAAAGGCTGAGACAAGAATCTCTGAACCTTTCTAGCTCTGTAAACTACCAATTTATCTTCCTCAGAAAGTTCTTCCATACCAAGGATCGCAATAATATCTTGCAATGCTTTGTATCTCTGAAGAATTTCTTTTACTCTTTGTGCGCAATCATAATGCTCGTCACCAATGATCTCAGGCGCCAAGATTCTTGACGTAGAAGCCAATGGATCTACCGCTGGGTAAATACCTAATGAAGCAATTTTTCTATCCAATACAGTCGTTGCATCCAAGTGAGCAAACGTTGTAGCCGGAGCTGGATCCGTTAAATCATCCGCAGGTACGTAAACCGCTTGTACTGAAGTAATGGAACCATTTTTTGTAGAAGTAATTCTCTCCTGCATCGCACCCATCTCAGATGCCAATGTCGGCTGATAACCTACCGCTGAAGGCATACGTCCAAGAAGTGCAGACACCTCAGAACCAGCCTGTGTAAAACGGAAGATGTTATCTACGAAGAACAATACATCTCTACCTTGTCCGCTTTCGCCACCATCACGGTAATATTCTGCCAATGTCAAACCAGAAAGTGCTACTCTAGCTCTTGCTCCTGGTGGTTCGTTCATCTGTCCGAAAACGAAAGCTGCTTTAGAATCTTTCATTTCTTCTAGATCAACTTTGGAAAGATCCCAACCTCCATTCTCCATAGAGTGCATGAACTCGTCTCCGTATTTGATAATGCCTGACTCAAGCATCTCTCTCAAAAGGTCATTTCCTTCTCTTGTTCTTTCTCCTACTCCTGCGAATACGGAAAGTCCACCGTGACCTTTTGCAATATTGTTAATTAATTCCTGGATCAATACTGTTTTTCCAACACCTGCTCCACCAAACAATCCAATTTTACCTCCTTTTGCGTAAGGCTCGATAAGATCGATTACTTTGATACCAGTGAAAAGAACTTCTGCTGAAGTCGTCAACTGGTCAAATTTTGGTGCTTCTCTGTGGATTGGCAAACCTCCTTCTCTAGTCAAGTTTGGAAGACCATCGATAGCATCACCTACAACATTGAATAGACGTCCGTTTACGCCTTCTCCAACTGGCATTGTGATCTGCTGACCTGTTCCAAGAACTTCCTGTCCTCTTTGAAGACCATCTGTAGCATCCATTGCGATACATCTTACAACGTCCTCGCCAATGTGCTGCTCAACCTCCAAAACAACTTTTTCTCCGTTGCTTTTGATGATTTCTAGAGCGTCATATATGTTTGGTAATTGTTCAACTTCATTAAAGACCACATCGATAACTGGTCCAATGATTTGTGAAATTTTTCCTTTAATTTGGTTTGCCATTACTAAATTTTTACTTGTGCGCAAAGATAATAAAAGTTTGCAATTCTGCATTGTCAGAAAAAAAGATTTTTATCATATTTGCATAACAATTAACAACACCATTTTTAGGTGTATTTTTAGCCGGACAAAACGCATCACTTTTTGTCAAAATATTTCAGCTTTTGAAAATCATCACAGATTTCAACGATTATAACTCGAAAACCCCACTGGCATTATCATTAGGAATGTTTGACGGCGTTCATCGAGGTCATTTATCTATTATTAATATGTTAAATGAAATTGCCAGAAATGAAAACTTAGAGTCAGCAATTCTAAGTTTCTGGCCACATCCAAGAAAATTTTTGAATCCGAATGATGATGTCAAAATGCTAAATACGCTGGAAGAAAAGCTGGAATTGCTCGAAAAAAGTGGAATTCAGAATATTTTCCTTAAAACTTTTGATGAAGAGTTCAGAAATCTTACAGGAATCGAATTCTGTGAACAAGTTTTAGTTGACAAGTTAAATGTAAAACACATCATCATCGGTCACGACCATACTTTTGGAAAAAACAAAAGCGGAAATTTTGAATTATTGAAATCTTTATCTAATGAACTCGGCTTTAAAGTAAATCAACTACAAGCAGTTCAACAGAATGACCTTAACATTAGTTCTACAAAAATAAGAATTGCTTTGTCAGAAGGCAGAATTACCGATGCCAACGAAATGTTAGGTTACAATTATCCTTTGACCGGAAAAGTAATCCACGGGAAAAAATTAGGCAGAACAATTGGTTATCCAACTGCAAACATTGATGTTCCTGTTAATAAACTACTTCCAAAAAGTGGCGCTTACATCGTAGAAGTTTGGATCGATAATCAATTCTATAAAGGAATGCTGAGCATCGGAACGAATCCAACCGTTGATAATGAAAATCAAACTTTACATACGGAAGCTTATATTTTGGATTTCGACCAAGACATTTATGATAAAGAAATCACTGTGAAATTCAGAGAATATCTTCACGATGAGATCAAATTTGAAGGTTTGGAGAAGCTGGTTGAAAAACTGGATTTAGATAAAAGATTAACTGAGGAATACGCTTTCTAAAAACTCTTTCTCAATCCGAAGACAATATTCCTCGGCAACAATCTTTGGGTGAACAAACTCTCGCTAATGTTGCTAACAGAATATCGCTGAATCGAATTCTCATTCAAAAGATTGTTCGCCATTATGAAAAAATCAATTTTATAATCTTTCCAATTATAATCTACTTTAATATCCAAAAACTTGGTCGTCTTTTGAGCCGTATTTCCAAATTTGAAATAATCCAAATTGGTTTGTAATTTCAGAGCTGAGGAAAAATTATAATAGATATTCAGAAATCCCCTTT
>JAGNPP010000178.1 GCA_017989575.1 Chryseobacterium sp. | reverse complement strand
GATATCATCTTTATCCAATGGAGAAGGCAAATATTTACATACTGCATCCAACATAAACTGTACTCCTTTATTCTTAAATGAAGAACCACAAGTCATTGGGATAATAGAAAGATCGATAGTCGCTTTTCTCAAAGCTTCGTTGATCTCATCTTCTGAGATAGAATCTGGATCTTCGAAGAATTTCTCCATCAAAGTATCATCGTAGTCAGCAACAGCTTCTACTAATTTTTCTCTGTATTCTAAAACTTCATCTTTCATATCCTCAGGAATTGGAACTACCTCGAAAGTAGCACCTTGTCCTGCCTCATCCCAGATGATCGCTCTGTTTTTGATCAAGTCAACAACACCTTTGAAATCTTCTTCAGCACCGATTGGCAAAACGATTGGAACTGCGTTTGATCCTAACATTGTCTTAACCTGGTTTACCACGTTAAGGAAGTCAGCACCTTGACGGTCCATTTTGTTTACGAATCCCATTCTTGCAACTTTGTAGTTGTCAGCAAGTCTCCAGTTTGTTTCAGACTGAGGCTCTACTCCATCTACTGCAGAGAAAAGGAAAACCAATCCATCCAATACTCTCAAAGATCTGTTTACTTCTACTGTGAAGTCAACGTGTCCTGGTGTATCGATGATGTTGAAGTGGTAAGGTTTAGTATCAGCTAATGGTTTACCCTGGTCTGTTGGAAAATTCCAAGAACAAGTAGTTGCAGCAGAAGTAATTGTAATACCTCTTTCTGCTTCTTGCTCCATCCAGTCCATTGTAGAAGCACCATCGTGAACCTCACCAATTTTGTGATTTACTCCTGTATAGAATAAAATCCTTTCTGTAGTGGTAGTTTTACCAGCATCAATGTGCGCAGCAATACCAATATTTCTTGTAAATTTAAGATCTCTACTCATTTCTAATTAGAATTTAAAGTGTGAGAAAGCTTTGTTAGCTTCCGCCATTTTGTGAGTATCAGATTTTTTCTTGTAAGCAGCACCTTCTTCTCTTGAAGCAGCTACAACTTCGTTAGCCAATTTCAAAGCCATTGATTTATCATTTCTCTTTTTAGAATAAAGGATCAACCATTTCATTGCCATAGAAATTTTTCTATCAGCTCTGATTGGCATAGGAATCTGGAAGTTAGCTCCACCTACTCTTCTAGAACGTACTTCTACGTGAGGCATAACGTTTGTCAATGCATCTTTCCAGATTTCAAGTGCAGTCTTTTCAGTTTCTCCTTTTTTAGTTTCTACGATGTCTAGTGCATCATAGAATATTTTGAATGCGATAGATTTTTTACCATCTAGCATCAAGTTGTTTACGAATCTAGTTACCAATTGATCATTAAACTTTGGATCTGGTAACAACGGTCTTTTTTTCGCTTTTGTCTTTCTCATTGTTTCTGTACCTTATTTAATGATTATTTTTTCTTTCCTTTAGCCGGTGCAGCTGCAGCTTGACCTGGTTTTGGTCTCTTAGCTCCGTACTTAGATCTTCTTTGAGTTCTTCCGCTTACTCCAGCAGTATCCAACGCACCTCTTACGATGTGGTATCTTACTCCTGGTAAATCTTTTACTCTCCCCCCGCGTACCAATACTATCGAGTGCTCTTGAAGATTATGTCCTTCACCTGGGATATAGGCGTTGATCTCTTTACCGTTTGAAAGTCTTACCCTTGCAACTTTTCTAAGTGCAGAGTTAGGTTTCTTAGGAGTGGTAGTATATACTCTCGTACATACACCTCGTCTTTGAGGACAAGAATCAAGGGCAGCCGATTTACTCTTCTTGGTAAGTGCGACTCTTCCTTTTCTAACTAATTGTTGAATAGTAGGCATTTAATTGCTTTTTATTTTAGGGTGCAAAATTATGAATAATTTTTTAATCCACAAGTAGTTAGATTAAAATAATTAGCAAATAAATTTTCACAAAAACAAAAGCACTGTGGAATGGCTATTTTAAAATAATTTCAGAAGTATAGAGAACTTGAGATTTATCTTTGATGGTATCATATTTCAACCATTTTATTTTCGGATTGATGGTTCCGGCAATAGATTGTTTCACATCGCCCTTTTGGTTGTTGGTATGTTTGTATTGAAAAGATTTATTAATCAAAGGAATCTGATACGTCGTCAAAGATTCGCTTCCGCCTCTTTCATTATTATAAAGATATTTCTTATGATTGAATTTTGATATCTGAGGTTCTACCTGATTTCTGTTTTCGAAGTAATCCACAGGACTTTTCAGACTGTAAACCGTAAAGAATATTAGGAAGAAACAAGCAATTTTAAAAAGTGTTTTGTCTGATTTTAAATTTTTGAAATACAGTATTAAATATGAAAAGAAAAGACAAACATTTGCAGCAGCCATCATCCTTGTATTCATCTCTTCGATCTGTTGCATCCATCCCGAAACCAAAAGAGAAACAGCGTAAACAGAAGCTATTGTCCACAATAGAACGTGAAAAACCTGCAATTTCGTTTCTTTTGTTTTTCTGAAATATTGAATGAAATAAACTAATACACCAATATCTATTAACAAAATAAAAAATTGAAATACCAAACTTGTCAAACTATTGGAAGCTGGTTTCAACCCGATGTAGGGATTTACTGAATTTGCAGTTCCCAACAAATCTCTAACTATATATATAGGAAGAATCTCCGCCGGCTTCCCTCGAAGATTTTCGCCCGTGAAACTCCCAAACTGAGTAATATTGAACAAAAGATAACCCGCAATTCCCAATCCAGACAACACCAAAAATATAAAAATACTTTTTAGTTGAGATTTCTCTGCCTTTCTTAATAACATCAGCGCAAACAATGCGGCAATCGAGATGTAAACATAAATCCCGGAATATCTGGCAGAAAACATGAGCAACATCAATGCAGATGCAAAGATGATATTCCTGTAAGATTTAGTTTCATCACTAAGAATTTTGTACAAATGATAAAGCAAAAAATAAAACAGAAATATAAATAAGCTTTCAGAAATGGCAATCGAGAAAACAAACAAAATCGTTTTCCCTGTCATCAGCAAAACTGTTTCTCGGAAAAAAAATATTTTGATATAGGAAAATAGCAAAATGACAATCATCATTGTGGTATTCAAAACTTTTGATGCCCAAAAATAATCACCAAATATTTCAAAAAACAATCTTAAAGCCGCCGGATATCCCAAGGGAAAAAGATTGGTCTCCGGATTTGGCAAATCTGCAGCAATCCCAAAATACGACAAACTATCCGCATAAACTCCCCCAGAAGGAAGAAAAAAACTATGAATGAAATTTAGAATAAGGATGACGACAGCCAGAACTATATATTTTGCCATGGTTCGAATGTAAGTTTTGAGCAATATTAAGGATTTTAAGTGTTTTGTATCAAAAATTTGAAAGTTGATTTTTATCAAACCTTGCTTTTTCGGCACGGATTTTGCTTAAATCTGAGCAACCTAAATATTAATAAATTATGAAAAACGCAGCATTGATCGGGCTTAAAGAAACCGATTGCAGAAAAATCTCAGAAAAACTAAATATCTTACTCGCCAACTACTCCGTTTTCTATCAGAACACCAGAGGCTCGCACTGGAACATCAAAGGTGAACAGTTTTTCACACTTCATCCAAAATTTGAAGAATTGTACAATAGTCTAGTTCTTAAGATTGATGAAATTGCGGAAAGAATCTTGACTCTTGGTGCAACGCCCGCTCACAACTATTCTGATTATCTTCAAGTTTCCACGATCAAAGAAAGCAAAGAAGTGAGCGATGGAAACAAAAGTGTGGAAATCATTCTCAACGCCTTCAAAGTGGTGATTGATCTCCAAAGAGAACTTCTGGATATCACAGAAAACGCTGGCGACGAGGGAACCAATTCCCAAATGAGCGACTATATAACAGAACAGGAAAAAGAAGTGTGGATGTACAATTCTTATCTTGGGAAGTAAAATCAATTTCACGAAAAAATAAAATCCAGCCTTATTCCGAGGTTGGATTTTTTATTTTAATTCAAAATCACCAACTTTCTTCATATAAAAATATCATTAATTTTTCACAAAACAGATTAACTAATTCTATTATCCTTTATATTTGCGTTTTAATTTTACACAGTCTTGAAAAAAACTTTATTCTTTTTACTGATTTCCAATTTTATCCTGGCGCAATGGAGCATTTCCAATGCAGAAAGAGGCGCATTGATTAATATTTATAACGCTACCGACGGCGAAAACTGGAACAGAACTTGGGATTTGGAAAAAGATCCTAGAAACTGGTTTGGTGTTGCTATCAAAAACGGTGTTGTGGTAGAACTGAATCTTTCTGGCAATGCATTAAGTGGTTATTTTCCAACCTACGTTTCATCGCTTTCGAAGCTCACAAAATTAGATCTCAGCAACAACAAACTCACGGGCGAAGTTGCAATGGGCGTTTCCGCTCTTAGCACTTTGTCAAGATTGGATGTCAGCAACAACCGACTCATTGGCGACCCTACCAATTCTCTTGCAGGACTTTTCAATCTGGAAGATCTTGGCTTGGGCGGCAATCAATTCACAATTTCTGATGTCAATGGGTTGCTCCAAAACTTCAACAACATCAAAATTCTGAATATTGGAGATTTAGGTTTAACCAACGTTCCTGCAAAGATTGCAACATTCAGCAACTTGGAAACCTTGATTCTGGACAACAATCCAATTGTTCCAAACGGATATGGAAACATCGCCGGACTTACCAATTTGAAAACCCTTTCACTTTCCGGAAATAGCTTGGCTCAAATCCCAGCTCAGGTTTCTCAACGCACGCAACTCACAAACTTGAATCTTGGCAACAACGCTTTAACCGATCAAACGCTTACCGGACTTTCCAATCTAGTAAACCTACAATGGCTCTCTTTGGAGAACAACCAATTGGCTCAAGTTCCGGCACAACTTCCGCAACTCACAAAGCTACAAACACTTAATCTCGGTAGAAATCAAATCACTGGAGGCGTTTCTGCATTGGCATCTTTATCCAGTCTTCAGCAATTATTTCTAAACAACAATCAACTTTCAGGCGGTTTCCCATCAGCTTTGTTGGGAATATCCAGATTGATGATGCTGAATCTCAACAGCAACCAACTCACTGGCGAGTTACCCAACCGACTTCCGGCAATCACGCACATCAGCAATAATCGTTTTTCCAAAAATGATCTCTCCAATTATATCGAAGATTTTGCAGAGCAAACAGATTTCAACTATTCGCCTCAGCGTTACGATGCTGGGAAAACCGTTTTGGCAGTCGCAGGTCAACCGGCAACTTTGGATCAATCCCTTTCCGGAGATTACACTTTCACTTGGTTCAAAAATCTAGATCAAAAACTTAATAACAGCACAGAAAACCTCAACTTCAACAATGTAGAACAAACAGATTTTGCTGTTTACACCGCCGAAGCTTACAGTTACAAAATGTTGCAAAACAATATCCTTTTCGATCTTTCTTTATTCCGCGAGCCGATCACATTGGGCGATGCCTTGGCAACTTTAGAAACATCAGACCTTAAAGATCTAAACATTTATCCCAATCCAGCAACAGAGTATGTCAACATCATCAACCTAAGACACAACATAGAAAAAGTCGTGATTTTTGATCTAAGTGGCAAGCAA
>JAGNPP010000177.1 GCA_017989575.1 Chryseobacterium sp. | reverse complement strand
AAGTAAACACTGGAATTGGGCAGGCGAAAATGAAGGATTTCAATCTTGTAGATTACAGCACAAAACGTCCGAAATACAGAGGTTACGTGGATGTAAAAGATTTGAATGTAACTGCTCTTACCAAAAATAAGCAAGTTGGATTGATCTCTGGGAAATTCGATGTTCAAGGAGAAGGTTTTGATGTGAATACGATGTACATCAAGACAAAATCAGATGTCGCTCACATCGAATTGATGGGCAAAAATCTGAATAATATTGCCATCGACGGCGTTCTGAATAAAAGACGATTCACAGGAAACCTGAATGCCAATGATCCCAATGCGAAAGGAAATTTCAAAGGTGTCGTGGATTTCTCGACAAAAAGATTGTTCGCAGATTTTGTAGCGAATATCAAATATGTTAATTTAAAATATTTTGGCATCTCTGCTGGTGACACCAATTCTGTAAGTGGATTGATTGATGGAAAAGTGTCTATGACCAATTTGAATGATCTGAATCTGGATGCCAACATTCAAAATTTGACTTTGAATTCTACAGCGCAAAAACTTAATATTCCGGATTCAAAAATCAAAGCTTATTTTGAAGATGGAAATAGGATTGTTTCTGTAGATGCGCCCGGAGCGGTTGTAGGTCGCGTGTCTGGAAAATTCGAATTGGAAAATATTGCCTTGATGGTGGAGAATAGCCTGAATAAAATATTGGTTGGCAATCCTCCAAAAAAGACTTTCGCAGGACAAGGTTTTGATTTTGATTTTGATGTGAAGCAAGGTTTGGTTTCGTTTTTTGTGCCAGATCTTGAACTTAAAAATGGTGCAAAAGTTTCTGGAAATTACATCGGAAACACCAATGATTTGGTTCTGAATGCCGATGCGTCTTACATCAAATATGTTTTAACCAGCAAAAAAGAACTTACCGAAGCCGAGAAATTTCTTGCCGAAACCGATGCGACTTACCAGCCAGATTTGGAAAAAACCAAAGACAGCGCAATGGTGGACAGCCTTAGCTTACGAGTCAATACCGCAAATCTGAGTCAGCAATTACTGGCTACGGTGAAAAGAGCACAATACGGAAACAACGTTTTGCAAGACGTCAAACTATCTGCCAACAATGAAAATGGACAACTGTTGAAAATTGGAACAAATTTCAAACTGGGAACTCTGGAAGATGAATCAGCAAAACAAATGAAGGAATATTTGGTTAATATTAATCAAACTACAAATCCTACCGGCGATTATGTTTTTAGATTCGAACCTACTACGATAAAATTAAACGATGTGGCCTGGAGTGTGGATACAAGTCCGGAACTGAACCACGCCATTACTTATCGGAAAAAAGAGAAAGACTTCCTGATAGAAAACCTGAGAGTCTATTCCGATGAAAGTGCGCTCCTAATAAAAAATGCGACCTTCAAATCCGGCAAAGAATTTATGGCAGATGCAGAAGTCAAAAATCTGGATATTTCCAAATTACTGGCTTTTAGCAAGGACAAAAATGCACTGGATATTAAGGGAACAGCCAATGGAACTATTCTCATAAAAAAATCTGGAAATAATCTGGAGCCTCTTTTGGATCTGGATGTGAATGACATTTTTATGAATGGAAAAGCGATGGGAAATCTGGAAACAAAAATTACCAAAAGCGAAAAACCAAATGTTTTTGATGTCAGTATTCAAGCTTTGTCATCGGATCTTTTGGGACATAATACTTTGGATGTTACGGGAACGATTGATAACAATCCGTCTTCTCCAATTCTGGACGTGAATGCCAAAATGAATGAGTTTGATCTTGGATTTGCACAACAATTCGTAAAAGAAATATTTGGAAACTTCCGAGGAAAGGCGACAGGCGATCTCAAGATTTCTGGACCGTTGAACGATATAGATTACAGTGGAGATTTAGCTTTGAAAGGTTTTGGATTGAAACTGATGTTTACCGGAGTGGATTACTCATTTGATGATACAGTCATCAATCTTTCACGAGGTTTGGCTTTGCTAAATAATATCGGCATCAAAGACGGACGTTCCAATTCCAAAGGAAATATTTCCGGATCCATCCAGTTCGAAACGTTGTCTTCACTGGGAATCAACTTAATTATGCGGGCAGACAATCTTTTGGTTATCAATAATACCCAAGAAGATAATGATCTCTTTTGGGGACGTGTGTACGGACAAGGCGATGTCTATGTCAGTGGGCCGGTTTCCGGATTAGAGATTTCTACACCAAATGATGGTCTTAAAGTTCTTAATAACAGTACTTTTACTTTTAACAGTGCTTCCAATTCCAATGTGGAGGAATTCAAAATTCTGAGATTCTTGAAAAGAGAAGATGACGGAAAAATATCTATTGAAAAGAAGAAAAAATCCGGCGCCAATATGTTGATGGACTTTGATATATCGGTAGATAAAGGAACTTTGGTAAATGTATTGGTGGGCGACGATGTTGGAAATATTTCTGTAAAAGGAGATGCAGATCACCTGAAATTCCGAATGGAAAGAAGTGGTAACATTGTAATGAATGGAACGTACACGGTGGATAACGGAACGTTTGTGTCAAAAGCCATCTTGGACAGAACATTCCAGATTGCAAAAAACAGCAGCATCCAGTGGAGTGGAAGTCCGATGTCTCCGGATTTGGACATCACTGCAAACTACACCAGAACGGTAACCAACGCAGGTGAGTATCTGGGAATGTCGCTCACGCAACCAATCAATGTGATGCTGACGACCAAGATCACGGAAACGCTTACAAAACCGGATATTTCATTTGGAGTTTCCGCGCCCGATGTTTCTTCGCAAGTCAAAGAAACCTTGGCTACAAAAATGAATACGGAGGACGAGAGAATCATCCAGTTTGGGTCTGTTTTGGTGCTAAATAATTTTAATGTGGTGAACAGTGGTGGATTGGATTTTAATCTTCAAAACACAGCAATCAACACCGGTTACAATATGTTGTTCAAACAGTTGGGCTCGGTGCTTAATACCATTAGCAGTGCTTTCCAAGTCAATCTGGATTACATCAGCGGTGATCCCAATTCCAATACCGGCGATCGTGCCAACACAAGTGTGAGTCTGGCGTTGTCTCCAAGAATTAATTTCAAAACCGGACTGGGAGTTCCGATTGCCAGAACAGAAAATACGTCCAACAATTATCTCTCTGCAGAAGGAACGATAGAATATGACTGGAGCCGGAATAATAACGGAAGCAGATTGCTGAGAGCTTATTCCAAACCGTCAAATTTAGGTTTGGGAACAGCCAATGCAATCAATCAAAGTTATGGTGTTGGCGTTGTGTACAGTAAAAGTTTTAATTCTCTCAAATATATCTTCAAAAGGCGAGAAAGAATAAAAAGAGACTCCGCTGCGGTAGATGAGAATAAAGTAGATTCAATAAAAAATAAGCCGATAAAATGATAATTATCATCAAAAATGATAGTTTTGTTAAAAGCTGTTAATGTTTTAAGATTTGTTTTTAATTAAATTAATTTTTTCTAAATTTGCAAAAAAATTAGATATATTTTAAATAAATAATAAAATCAAAATGACCTATCAATTAGACGATATCGATAAAAAAATTCTAGATTTCTTGGTAGAAAACACTAGAATGCCTTTTACGGAAATTGCTAAGCAAATGGATGTTTCTGCAGGAACTATCCACGTAAGAGTAAAGAAAATGGAAGATGCAGGAATTATCTTGGGATCTTCTCTTAACATAGATTACAGCAAGTTGGATTACAACTTCACAGCATTCATCGGGATTTTGCTTACAAAGTCAAACCACACTCAGGAGGTTCTAAGACAATTGGCGCTTATCCCAAATGTGGTAGAGGCGAGTGTAACTTCTGGAAAATACAACATCTTCTGCAAAATGAAGGCGAAGAATACAGAAGACGCGAAGAAAATCATTTATCAAATAGATGATATTCAGGATGTGATGAGAACAGAAAGTATGATCTCTATGGAGGAATACATCAGTGATAAGAACCGTTTGATAAACGCGGTTAGTATATAGTTAGTTAATAGAAATTTCTATACAGAAGAGCTTAGTCATTAAGCTCTTTTTTTGTATTTTTATGCGATGAAAACAGTGGATAAAAGTTTTAAAAATAACAAAGATTATTACCTCATTTACGGAGTGATTCTAATGGCGTTTTTGCTAAGTGTCAATACAGATGTGGCGGAATATTCTCTGCATCAGAAGATCCATATTCCTTCAGGATTTTTCTATTACACTTTTGGTGTGGATGCGCTGGTGATTGTCAGTTGGCTTTTGATTTTGATTTTCCGTAAGTTGGGCGTTATTCTATTCCCGATTTTGGTGGCAGTGCATTTTGGTTTGCATCATTATTACCTCAGTACATTTCTTTATTCCGATGTTACCACTTTGTTTCTCTATATCGGTTTGGGGCTTTTGGCAGTCATTCCCAGATGGAATGATTTGAAATGGTTGTAAAAAAATAAAACTCCGGATCAATCAATCAGGAGCTTTTTTTAATCAGCATTTTGATATGAAAAATAAAATTTAACAATTGAAAATAATGCTGATTTTCTGCAAGAAGTAGAACATTAATTTTCCAACTCAATTGATGTTCGTAAGTGTGTTTTCAGAATCTTAACGAAGGTGTTTTAATCAATAAATTTTTCTCAGAGATTTTCTCTTGCAAAACCTCTGCAAATATTGCTATTTAACATAATATTAGCAAAAAAACACCTACGACATATCTACAACATGTTTGTAAGATTCAGATTATCAATAAGTAAAATGTGTTGCTTGATTGATTCTTAAAGATTCATCATCCAATTGTTGAGGTCAACTTCCGATGGGATGTTCAGCTGTTTTCTGAGTCTGCTCTTTTTCATTTCCACACTTCGGACAGAGATATGGCTGCATTGCGCAATCTCTTTCGTAGAGAAATTAAGTTTCAATAAAGCACAAAATTTCACCTGTCCACTTGTCATATCAGGATACCTTTCTGTCAGTTTGATGTAAAAATCAGAGTAGATTTCTTTGAATCGACTCAGGAAAGACGAATCGTTGGCTTTTGCGAGTTCCAACAATTCTGAGAAAGAATCATTGATTTTTGACTCCAGTTCATTCACTACCAATTCCTTTTCCAAAAGGTCTTCTTTTGTTGTTTTTTGCTGTTGTTTTTCTTTTTTGTAACGTCTGAAAATTTTGATTGTAAAGTACAATTTTATCACAAAGAAAATCAGTAATCCAACAATGATGAGATAGAGATTCTCATACCATTTTGTCTTTTCGTGGTCTATTATTTTTTTAGAAATTTTGTTGGTTTCTATTTTTTCTTTTTTTCTATTAATGTCATTCAACTCTTTTGATTTCTTGGAGTAGTAGTTGTAGAGCTTATCCTCGCCAGATTTTTCGTAGATTGTAGCAAGATCATCATAGATGTATTGCAATCTGTAGATGTCCTGCGCTTTTTCGAAGATGGGAAGGGCTTTTTTGTGATAATAAATCGAACTGTCCAACTGATTCATTTCCAAATACGTATTCCCAATTCCATACAGTCCAAATGCTTGGTTGATGGAGTCATTTTCAATCTTAGATAGCAAATAAGCTTTGCGGCTGAAGTGTAATGCTTCCTTGTGTTTATTGAGGTCTATGTAAGTGTACCCTAAACT
>JAGNPP010000176.1 GCA_017989575.1 Chryseobacterium sp. | reverse complement strand
CAACATATACAATCAAAAATATCCGAAATCATCCCGAAACTTTATGACGTGGAAGGCGTGAATATGGATGTTCAAAAAAATAAAACCGAGTTCGAAGGTGATTTCACCATCGTTATTTTTCCTTTGGTAAAACTGGCTAAGAAAAGTCCGGATGCTATTGGAAACGAACTTGGAGAAGCCATCAAAAACGAAATCGATTTTATTGAGAGCTTCAACATCGTGAAAGGTTTCCTTAATCTTAAACTGAAAGACGTGGTTTTTGCGAACCAATTGTCTCAACTTCAGGATGATTTTGACAATGTAACTCCGAAGAATTCTACCGTAATGGTAGAATATTCTTCGCCAAACACCAACAAACCTTTGCACCTTGGACACGTTAGAAATAATCTTTTGGGATTCTCAGTTGCTGAGATTTTGAAAGCCGATGGTTACAACGTCATCAAATCTCAAATCATCAATGACCGTGGAATCCACATTTGCAAATCGATGTTGGCTTGGGAGAAATTTGGCAATGGTGAAACGCCTGAATCTACTGGTTTGAAAGGAGATAAATTGGTCGGAAACTATTATGTAGAATTTGATAAGTTATACAAATCCGAGATCAAAGCGATGGTTGCGGACGGCATAGATGAGGAAACAGCGAAAAAGCAAGCACCAAGCATCATCCAAGCTCAGGAAATGCTCTTGAAATGGGAAAATAATGATCCGGAAGTTAGAAAACTTTGGGCAATGATGAACGAATGGGTTTATGCAGGTTTCAATGAAACTTATTCCCGATTGGGCGTTAATTTTGACCAAGTTCAGTATGAGAGCAATACCTATATTTTAGGAAAAGATCTCATTCAAAAAGGTCTTGACAATGGGATTCTTTACAAAAAAGAAGATGGCTCTGTTTGGTGTGACTTGACGGATGAAGGTTTGGATCAGAAACTGCTTTTGCGTTCGGACGGAACTTCGGTTTATATGACTCAGGATCTTGGAACTGCGGTTGAGCGTTTTAAAGGAAATGACATTCAAAAACTTATTTATACAGTTGGAAATGAGCAGGATTATCATTTTCAGGTTCTATTCAAAATCTTGAAAAAATTAGGTTATGAATGGGCAGATCAGCTTTACCACTTGTCTTATGGAATGGTGGAATTGCCAGAAGGAAAAATGAAATCCCGAGAAGGTACCGTGGTGGACGCAGACGAATTGGTTGAAGAAATGATCTCCACTGCGAAAGAAAAATCTGAGGAATTAGGGAAATTGGAAACGCTTTCCGACGAAGACAAAGTAAAATCTTACGAAACGGTTGGATTGGGCGCTTTAAAATATTTCATTCTGAAAGTAGATCCGAGAAAGAAAATGCTTTTCAACCCTGCGGAAAGTATTGATTTTAATGGAAATACGGGACCATTTATCCAATATACCTATGCGAGAATTCAGTCACTTTTGGCTAAGGCTGAATTTGCCGGAAAAGGAAAATTTGGCGCTTACATTCCGAATGAAAGTGAGAAAGAAGTGATTATGCTTTTGGCTGAATTCAAAGAAGTTATCGCGCGTTCTGCAGAAACTTTAAGCCCAGCTTTGGTTGCGAATTACGTTTATGAATTGGTGAAATCTTATAACTCATTTTATCAGAATAATCCGATTGTTAAACAGGAAGATCTGGATGCCAAACAGTTTCGTCTTCAGGTTTCTGATCTGGTTGGAAAGACGATTAAAAAATCGCTTTCTATGTTAGGAATTAGCGTTGTGAATAGAATGTAAGTTGCTGATGGCTATTAGCTTTTGGCAATTGGCTTACAATTAAATAAATAATATTAAAACTCTGCTTCGGTGGAGTTTTTTTTGTTATAATTTCCTAATATATACTTATCAAACATTCCTTGTGATAGTTCGTTTAATGCTTTTCCATTATCCGGATTTTTTCCATCTGCAGTGAAAAATTCCACCACATTTTGGTGTTTGGAATACCAGACATTCTTAATTGAAGTAATGGTGTCTGGCATTGTGATTTTTTTGAAATTATTGACCAATTTCATATCAAGGGCAATCAAACCATTCGCCGTCTCACTGCAATTCGCTGGGATATATTCTTTACCAGTCCAAAACATACATTGCATTTTTTCCTCCTTATCTTCTTCTTTGTTCACAATTCTTTCAACTGGAACAATTTTAATCTCTGGAACATTTGAATTTTCTTTGGAAACATTGTCATTACTTACAACAGAATCATTTATCTCTGCGAATTTAGCAACCGGAGTTTCTTCTTTTTTCAAATAATTATTCGTCAAAAAACCACCGAAAATCAATATCCCAATAATTCCAAAACTGCTTTGCTTTGCGAAAAATTCTTGAAGTTTGAGAATAGGATTCGTTGTAATATTAACCGTAATATTTGGATGCTTTTTATCTGAATCGGATTCATCATCAATGCTAACTTTCACACTTGTAAAAGACGAATCCGGGTTTTCTCTCGTCAAAGTCGCTGTGTTGCAGAAGTCTTTGTAATCATTAAATTCCAGATATTGACTGAGTTTATCCAGCGTTTGGGTATCAATATTTTTATCGTCATTATCTATCAGAAAAGCATCGTAATATCTTACAAAAGTTCTTTCTGATATTTCAAATTTCCATTCATCATAAAAATAAAGGCTAAGATACATTGCAATTCCGCTCTTGCTGTCTCTCCCCGATTCTCTTTTTCCCTTCTCAAAAATCTCACGAATTAGTAGTTTTTTGGACATAGTTAGTTTTTAGTTCTTGCAAAATTGATGATTTTCTGACACTCAATTTTACGGAAATCCGTAATCCATATTTCTACCTGTCCATCCGTGTCCAATAATTGTCTAACATCTGCTGTCATTTCTTCTGCATCTTTGCCTCAGAAATCAGTGATAAACAAAACTTTACAAACACAAAGTTACAAAACTGATCTCCAAAAAACAACCCGATAAGACGGAGAAAAATCTCTGGCTTGGGAAGCAGAAATTTCTCTTCCGTTTTTGAAGGTTGACTTCCCAAAAATTTAAGAAGCGCTTCTTTTTCAATCTGTTTCTACTGCTCGCAATCAGCTTTGCGAGGAAGAACATGAATGTCAAATTTTTAAATTTTTACCACAATGCTAAACTTAATTTTAATCTTATTGGGATTGATTTCGAATCCTAACTCAAATAACACTTCAAACTCTGGAAATGATGGAAGTACAACAACTACATCATCAGCTCCACAACCTAATCCCAATCCTGGAGGAACTGGCGGTGATGACGGACAAGTTCCACCAAGAAAATAAACCATTAATGATAAGCGAAACAGCAGTTTCGCTTATTTTTTTTAATTTTACTAAAAACTTTGAATCTGAAACTCAATTTACTCTTAGTCTTTCTCATCCTAATCTCTTGTTCACAAAATGACCCAGTCATTAAGAAAATGAACACGAATGATAGTTTGTATTATGAGAAAGCAATTGATTATAGAGATCATAAAAATCTAGATAGTGCATTTTTCTACTTTTACAAGGCAAAAGAAACATTTCTTAGCGTTAAAGACAGTTTTGGAGCTGGCAAATGTTTGATAAATGCGGCTATAATCCTAAATGAAAAAGGAGATTATTTTGGAAGTCAAGAAACCGGTCTAGATGCGATAAAATATTTCAATAAAACCGATAGTTCTCATCAGCATTATCTGGGTACCAATTACAATAACTTAGGGATTACAAGCTCAAAAATTAATGAATACAAACAAGCTATAGAATTCTACAAATTAGCTATAGATTTTTCAGATAATTCTTTGGATACTAAAGTCTATTTGAATAATAAAGCCAATGCTTACAGAAAAAATAAAGAGTATAAGAATGCATTAAATATTTATCAAAAAATTTTAATGGACAATTCTTTGAAAAATGACAAAGATTTTGCTCGAACTATCACAAACATAGCTGAAAACAAATTTCTTCAAAACCCAAATTATAATCCTGTTCCCGAATTTAAAAAAGCTTTAAAAATAAGACTCAAAGAGAAAGATAATTGGGGACTCAATTCCAGCTATGCACACCTTGCTGATTACTATATTGAAAATCAAAAAGATTCCGCTCTTGTTTACGCAAGAAAAATGCTTCTCGTAGCAAAAGAAATTAAAAGCCCTGACGATCAAATAGAAGCTCTTCAAAAATTAATTTCTTTGGAAGACGCCAATCATTCAAAACAACATTTCAAAGTTTATCAAAAACTAAATGACAGCATACAAACTGCGAGAAGCAAAGCGAAAAATCAGTTCGCACTCGTCCGCTACGAAACCGAAAAAAACAAAGCAGATTTTTTGAAAGCGCAAGCTGAGGGGATTGAGAAGGAAAATCACATCATCACCCAATATGTTTTTTTATCCCTTGCGTTAGTCGTCATCATCGGACTCTATCTTTACCTCAACAGAAGAAAAAAAACACATCAGCAGGAAAAACTTTTGGGAGTAAAGAACACAGAACTCAAATATTCCAAAAAAGTACACGACCGCGTTGCTAACAGGATTTATCAGATTTTGTCTCAGGTGGAAAACACCGAAAACCTTGACAGAGAAGCACTTTTATTCAATCTAGAAAACGTCTATGAAACGTCGCGGGATATATCTTATGAGAATGCTGATGTTTCCGAAACTCAGAATTTTCGTCTTCAACTTTCTAATATGCTAAGATCTTACGCTTCTGAGCGGATAAAAATTTTCATCACCGGAAACGAAGAAGAAATCTGGCAAAAAACGAATCATCTTCAGAAAACCGAGATCTATCTCATTCTACAGGAGTTGATGACCAATATGAAAAAACACAGCAAAGCAGATAAAGTTTTCATCAAATTTTCCGACGAAACATCCATCATAAACATAGCCTACATCGACAATGGAATAGGCATCAAACAACTTTCCAAAAAAAACGGACTTCAAAATACGGAAAACCGTATTAATGCTATCCAGGGAACAATTACTTTTGACATCGAAACAAACCGGTTACTGAAAATCAATATTTCTTTTCCGGTCTAAAAAAAAAACAAATGTTCAAGAAAATATTAATCGCTGAAGACTACGAAAGCTCCAACATATCTGTACAAAAAGCATTGGAAGATCTAAGAGTTCCGCATCCAAGTTTTGTAAGCTATTGTGATGATGCACTAAGCCGGGTAAAAATGGCTCTCGCAGAAAATAATCCTTACGAGCTATTGATTACTGATCTTTCCTTTGAAGAGGATCATAGAGCACAAAACATCAAAAATGGGAAAGAATTGATAAACGCTATCAAAACAATACAGCCCGAGATAAAAATCGTCGTTTTCTCTGTCAACAAGAAGCAATCTATTATAGACAAACTCTTTCGGGAACAGCAAATCAATGCCTATGTGAGAAAAGCCAGAGAGGACGTGAAAGATCTAAAACGTGCCGTAAAAGCTGTTTATAATAATGAAAAACACTTGACTTACGATCTGAAAGGAGTAGAAAAAAATGCATTTGAATTTACAACATACGACACGCTTCTTATTTCTTACATCTCACAGGGAATAATGGTAAAAGAAATCCCAATGCTTTTGAAAGAATTAAACATCAAGCCCAACGGAATGAGTTCCGTCGAAAAAAGACTGAGAGACATCAAAATTTCTTTGGAAGTTAGCAGCAACGAGCAACTTGTGGCATTTTGCAAAGACTTTGGA
>JAGNPP010000175.1 GCA_017989575.1 Chryseobacterium sp. | reverse complement strand
CCAGTTTTTTCAACTTCCATACCAATGGAAGGACTTCCATCTGTCACACTGGTTCCTGTGTAATCTTGCGCACCAGGCTCAGCTCTTGCAACATCTTTCAGTTTCAAGGTTTGTCCGTTCTCAGTGGCTTTAATTATGATATTATCGAATTCAGGTATTTGTGTTAATCGTCCTTTATATTTTAATGTATAGCGGAAACTTTGGTTACTCTCGTCCCCTAAACTTCCTGGTGCCGCCTCGATATTTTGTTCAGCCAAAAGCGTGCTTATGTCAGATGGCACAAGTCCGTAGGAAGCCATTTTGTTTGGATCCAACCAAATTCTGATCGAGTAATCCTTAGAACCAAAAACCGTCACATCACCAACTCCCGTTACCCTTTTGATCTGAGGAACGATATTAATGTTGGTATAATTCTGAAGGAAAGTCATATCGTACGCAGGATTCTCACTGTAGAGAGAGAAGATCAATACGTTGGAACTTTGTCTTTTCAAAACGGTAACTCCGGCTTGCGTCACTTCTCGAGGTAGAAGAGAATTCGCTCTGGAAACCCTGTTTTGAACGTTTACCGCAGCGATATCCGGATCAACACCTTGTTTGAAATAAATCGTCACCGATCCAGAACCGTCGTTGGTTGCGGAAGATGTCATATACGTCATTCCTTCCACACCATTGATCTGCTCCTCGAGAGGAACGATTACACTTTTCAAGATTACATCGGCATTCGCACCTTGGTAACTTGTGTTCACCACAACCGTTGGCGGCGCGATATCTGGATATTGAGAAACCGGCAGAGTCACGATTCCCAACACACCAAGGATCACGATGATGATGGAAATAACGGTGGATAATACCGGACGTTCTATAAATTTTTTAAACATATATTTTTAGACTAAAAGAAAAAAGATGAAGAAATGAAAGACTTTCAAATTCTCACTTTTGACATTAATAAAATAATTCGAAAGACTATTTTCTGTTGATGACATTTTGCAAAGTCGTTTCTTTTGGAACTACAACAGTTTCATCTTTCAAAAGTCCAACACCTTCTACAACCACTTTGTCGCCAGCTTTCAATCCTGAAGTTACAGCGTAAGTCAATCCGTCTGGGAGATTTTCAACTTTGATTTCTGCAGATTTTACTTTGTTGTCCGCGCCAATTAGATAAACAAAAAATTTCCCTTGAAGTTCATAAGTTGCCGCTTGAGGAACGATGATCACATCTTCCAGATTGTTTGGCAATTGAACCGTTGCGCTGTAGCCGCTTCTGAGCAAACCTTTTGGATTTGCAAAAGTAGCTCTCATAGAGAATGAACCTGTGTTTGGATCAACCAATCCACTGATGGATTCAATTTTTCCCTTTTCGTCATATTTGCTTCCGTCTGATAAAATCAATTCGACTAAAGGTGAATTTTTCAATTTTTCTTTGATGGTTGCACCTTCTGAATGTTTGAAGAAGTCTAACTGTTGTTTTTCATTAATTGAAAAATAAGCGAATATCTTTGAAACATTTGAAACCGTTGTCAACGGTTGCGCTGTAGCTGTGCTAATGTAACTTCCCGCTTTGTATGGTAGTGTTCCAACTACTCCACTCACTGGGCTGTAAAGTTTCGTATAACCTTGATTTACTTGTGCATTGGTCAATTGAGCTTGTGTTTCTGCCAAAGATGCTTTTGCAGATTTAAGCGCCAACTCCGCCGCCTGAAGTTCGTAAGCAGAGATGATTTTTTTATCTACCAAAGGTTTGGTTTTTGTGACTTGCATCTGCGCGGTTGCAACTGCTGCTCTAGCGCTGTTAACCGTTGCTTGTGCTGCTAAAACAGACTGCTCGTATTGTGGATTTCTGATAAGGAATAAAAGCTGACCTTTGCTGACTTGGCTACCTTCATCAATGTAGATTTTTTCTACAAAACCGTCAATTTTAGGACGGATTTCTACATTTTCTACACCTTCCAATCTGGCAGGATATTGTGTCAAATTTTCAGCGGGACCACTTTTTGCAACGATATATTGATATGGTTGAGGCGGTAATTCTTTTTTCTCGTCTTTGTTTTCTGACTTGGAACAAGAAGTCAAAAGACCTAAAACAACAAAAAAGCTAAGCGCGATATTCCTCATAAATACTAATTTTTTAGATATGTTTTCAAACAAACGTTCAAATTTATTGATTAAATACAAAATACACGTTACGTATTCAATAATAAAATCTATCAAATATAATCAACAAAACTATGACAATTGACTTTCAATAAGTTAAAAAATAATTTTAATGAATATTTAACACATCGCAATCAAACAAATGTTTGAAACACCTTTCCGATTTTGACTTTTTTTAAAGATAAATCCTGATTTCAACATCAAAAATTTGATTTCAAATATTCCATCTTTGATCTTGATAAATTTGCTCGCAACAAAACTATGTTCTAATTTTCACAAACCACTTACCTGAATTACAGAATTGATTACCAATATCACTTATATTTACATTTAATAATTTTGTCTATGAAAGAAGTCTTTTTCGAACTTTTGTTTGCTGGAATCACGTTTATGTTTTTCGTGGTATTTTTAATTCTTGGACTCTTAAAAAAGAAAAAGAATTTGGTAATCACGTCAATCGTCATTTTATTTATTTCAATAATTGCTGGATCCATTGCGATTTTCACAATTACGAAGAAAACTTATCACATCACAAAAAAGGTTTATAACGAGGTTTCAGAATTGAGCAAACCAAGAACTGGGATGGAAATTTATGATAGTTTACTTGGAAAACCAGAAACTAATTGTGTCGAGATTTTGAATTATCAAGACCAAACAGTTCCGAAACTTGACATTGCTATTTTGCTTCATTTCAAAACTTGTCCGCAAGAATTGAAAAGAATATTAGCCCAAAAAGAATTTGAGTTTGAAAAAATAAAAACATCCGGACTTTCCAGCGATGATGATTGGTTTAAGCCAGAAAAAATGGGCGACAGTATTTTGACGTTCAAATATTACGACATCAACGGAAATGGGCAAGAAATCTACAGCTCAAAAGATAGTACAGAAGTCTTTTTAAAAGATATTCTTAATTAAATCTAGATGCAAATGAAACCTCAACAACTTCCAATCATATTCAGCCTCAACTCATTATATCTGTCGTTTTTATACTTCAGGTTATTTTGGGTTTCTGATGGCTTTGAAACGCCCGAATATTTGATTTATAAATACGCACTCTATTCCGTCTTCTTGGTATATCCGCTTTTCATCTTCTCGATTCTGATTTTTTCGAAAGGTGCCAATGCCAATATATTTCTCAAATTTGTGATTTTTGGATTGGTTTTGTCTGGTCCGGTTTTATATTTCTACACGTTCGATTTGTTTGAGCAAGAAGAACTTTTGTGCGGTTATTTGGTGATTTTGATTCAATGCTTGATTCAATCTCAAACCATAAAAGATGAAGAAATGACAGTGAGATTTGCAAGTGTTTATGCAGGGAAATTATTGTTATGGTTTTTCCTTTTACTCTTTTCTTTGTCTTATTTTTTGTTTGATGACAACGAAATCAAGATGAATCTGATGTTTGGCGGAATCTATTATTTAGGCGTGGCAATCTTAGATTATTATGTCAATAAATCTAAATTCCTAACAGAACAATAGTTTTCATTTTCTTACGACAGGAAGAATCTCATTCTTATTAAGGCCAAATCTTTTGATTTCCGTCTCTGAGAATTTTTGAGAATAGAAATTGACATCAGCTTCGAAACCAACACTTCTCAATCGGTCAAAATAATCCATCCCATACCAACGGACGTGGTCATATTGTCCAAAATGTTTCTGACGTTCTTTCGGATCTGTGATCGTGAAATCTTCGTAAGTTTTTTCAAGGGAATTTTTCATCGGAACTTGTACGACTCCCCAACCTTTTGGTTTCATCACGCGGTAAAGTTCGGACATCGCTTTTCTGTCATCAATGATGTGTTCCAAAACGTGGTTGCAGATGATGACATCGTAGGTATTATCTTCGAAAGGCAAATCCAAAATATCCGCTTTCACATCAACAATCGGTGAAAAAAGGTCGGCGGAAGTGTAATCCAGATTCTTCATTTTTTTGAATCTTCTGAGGAAATCTTGTTCTGGAGCGATGTGCAAAACTTTCAATTTCGCAGTGAAAAAATCAGTTTCATTTTGAAGGTAAAGCCACATTTGGCGGTGTCTTTCCAATGACAAAGTTCCTGGTGAAAGGGCATTTGCTCTTTGTTTTCCGTAGCCATACGGCAAGAATTTGCGATAAGATTTCCCATCAATTGGGTCTGCAAAATTATCACCTTTGAAAAAGAGAACAATCAACGGACGCAAAAAAATGCTTAAGTTAATAAGCATTGGTCTTGGGATTTTATTGAGTAGAAATTTGGTGAATTTTTTCAATTTGTGCTTTTATAAACAGCGACGAAGTCGCGATATGTTGGTAGAAAAATATTTTATTTCAAAGAAAGGTGCGAAGCACCGATATGTCGGTAAAAACTTCCATTTCAAACACTACTTTTTGGTAAAATCACTCTAACTCATTAAAAATATATTCCTCACTAAATTCAACTTCAAATTTATTTAAAAAATCCAAATATTCTTGTCTAAAAGATTTTTTTTGATGATGAATCTCTTGATAATTTATATAATTGACAACATCCGAAACCTGCGATTTACCATAAGAAAATATGCCATAACCTTTTTGCCATTCAAACCTCGTAGCACAGAATCGGCTTTCATTAATCCATTTTGATGAATTGCTTTTGATTTGATTTACCAATTCAGAAATCGATTGGCTTGGTCTCAATCCAATCAAAATATGAATATGATCCGGCATTCCATTAATGCACAACAATTTGTGATTATTATTTTGAATTATTCCAGTAATATATTTGTAGAGTTCTTCTTTCCAATATGTTTTGATCGTTGACTCTCTGAATTTCACAGCAAAAATCAATTGAATATGGATTTGAGAATAAGTTGCGTTGGAGTCAGCCATAATTAGAGATTTTGTCGATCATATTTTTTACCAACATTTCGGTGCTTCGCACCTTTTCAAGCCATCAATTATTAAGTTTTACCGATATGTCACGACTTCGTCGCTCAATAATCAACACCATTTTAATTCTACCAATTTTTTCGCAACTGCGTTACTATGCAAAAATATTTTAAGAATTAAAAATCCAGCTGAAACGCTTTTTCCTCATCCGACTTTATTCCCAAAGCTTCGTAGATGTAATCGTAAGTTGAAAGCAAAACAGGTTTTCCGTTGATGATGCAAACATCGTGTTCGAAGTGTGCAGACGTTTTATTGTCAAGCGTAGTTACAGTCCAACCATCATTATGAAACTTCACTTTCTCAGTTCCAAGGTTAATCATTGGCTCGATGGCAAGCGCAATTCCGTCTTTCAGGACTTTTCCACTTCCAGGTTTTCCGTAGTTTGGAACTTGCGGATCTTCGTGCATTTTTCTACCAACGCCGTGACCGACCAATTCGCGAACAACGCCATAGCCTTCTTTTTCACAATGTTTTTGGATCGCGTTGGAAATATCACCCACACGTTTTCCTCTCACACATTGTTCGATTCCTTTATAAAGTGATTCTTTCGCAACTTTCAACAACTTTTTGTCTTCGGCAGACACTTCACCGACTTCAAAAGTGTAAGCGTGATCGCCCACGAAACCATTC
>JAGNPP010000019.1 GCA_017989575.1 Chryseobacterium sp. | reverse complement strand
GCATTTGTGAAAGAAGACAGCGATTTCCATAAAATGTCGGATGTTTTGGATGATTTTATTAAAACAAAAGGTTTGAAAACTAAAGAAATCTTGCAATATAGGCGGTTTGGTAAGAATTATCTATTATCTTTGCCCCTGAGAAAAAAAATTTATTATATCCTTAGCCTGCTTAGACTAAGGAAAATCGTCAGGATTTTGACCAATTAATAACAACCCAAGCCAAAAACACTAAATGAGTAATTTCGAAACTTTTTTGCAAAGCAGCGGAATATCTTTCTTTTATTTTAAGCTCTTATTTGGCTTTGTATTTTCCTTTCTCATTACCTACGCTGCGATTCCGACGATCATCAAAATTTCCAGAAGAAAAAATCTGATGGATGAGCCTAGTGCCAGAAGTTCGCATCTTAGAAAAATTCCAAATCTTGGTGGTATTGCCATCTTTTTTTCCTTAGGCGTTTGTGCGCCAGTATTTGCTTACGAATTGTTTGACCGTTACAAATTCCTCTTCGCTTCTTTCATTATTCTGTTTTTTGTAGGAGTGATGGATGATATTATGGTTTTGCGGGCTTATAAAAAACTGTTGGCTCAGATTCTTGTTTCCGCTTTGATGGTGATTGGCTCTGATGTCAGAATCCGAAGTCTGTTCGGTGTTTTCGGCGTTTATGAGATCAATTATTATGTGAGCATTGCTTTCAGTTTGATGACCTTCATTATTTTGATTAATGCTTTTAATTTGATTGATGGAATTGACGGATTAGCAGGCGGTTACACGATTGCAACCAGTGCTTTGTTTGGCATTAGCTTTTTCCGATTGGGAGAGCATAATGATCCTTTGGTAGTTCTTTGCGGTATTTTGATCGCGGCATCATTGGGCTTTTTGGTTTACAATCTATCAAATAAACGCAGTACAAAAATCTTTATGGGAGACACAGGATCTATGATTCTTGGGTTTCTTTTAGCCTTCACAGGGATTTCTTTTATTGATATTTTTATCGCAAAGAAAGATGATGTTTTCTATCATCTTCAGGCTGCTCCCGTGATCGCAGTAGCGATTTTGATACTGCCAATTATCGATACGTTGACCGTAATAATTACCAGAATTTATCACAAAAAATCCGTATTGTCGCCAGACAAGAACCATATTCACCACAAATTGCTTAACTTGGGACTTACTCATAAAAGATCCACGGCTTACATCATTTCTTACTACTTTTTGATCATTGCCGTAGCGTATTCTTTCAGGCATTTGAATGTGAATCAGTTGTTGTTGATGATTTTATCATTGGGCTTTTTAGGAGCTTATTTACCGATATTTTTATTGCGATTCAAGAAAGATTAATAATTTATACTTTTGCAAAAAAACAATTAATGAAAAACCGTTATTCATTTAACATATTTTTACTCCTCATATTGATGGGATTTACATCTTGTATTTCCAAAAAGGATATTCGCTATCTGCAACCAAGTGAGAGTCTTACGATAAACGAAGAAGGCTTGGTTCCCTACAATGTTCCACAATATCGAATCACCAAAGGAGACATCTTAACCCTAAATGTTGTTACTACACCAAAAGGCGATGCTGCACAATTTTACTCATCGCTTAATGCTTCATCTTCGGGTGGTGCAAATGGTGCGGCAGGCGGAGCAGTTGGTGGACAGATGGGCGGAGCCGTTGGTGGACAAGCAGGTGGTGGTGGCGGAACTGGCGGAAATCCAACATTTTACTTCAATGGATTGAAAGTGGATTCCAATGGTGATGTCAATATTTTTGGAATTGGCTATGTAAAAGCAGAAGGAAGAACTGTAGAAGATATGACACAGGAAATACAAACCCGTGTCAATGAAAATTTTTTGCAAGGTAAGGCTGAAGTAAGACTTAATCTTGACGGAATCAGATACTATGTTCTCGGGGATATGGAGACCACAAGTCTAACTGGCGAAAAAGTAGCTTATGTTACTCAGCTCAATATTATGCAAGCACTTGCTATGAACGGCGGACTCAATAGAACGATTGATAGAAAAAGTATTACTATTCATAGAAAATATCCAGAAGGCATCAAAATTGCAAAGCTGGATCTTACAAGAGAAGATGCGATGAACTCGCCTTACTATTGGCTACAAAATGGCGACATCATTTACCTTAATACCAATGGTAAAAGCATCAACGGATTTGGAAGAGAACCTGTTCAGACTTTGACAACCGGTGTTTCCTTGCTTACAACAGTGATGTCTATCTATTTAATAATTACGAGACTATAAGATGATTCCTAATAAAAACGGAAATACGACGCAAGAAACAGCTCAAGTGGCTGAAAAAATGGGATCTTTCAATTTGTTTGATCCTGTTCACTTTGTGCAGAGGGTTCTTAGAAATTGGTACTGGTTTGTAATCTTAGGATTTTTGGGATACTGTATTTCTTATGTTTACAGCAAGTATTATGCGCAGAGGGTTTACTCATCCAGTCTTTCTCTAAGTATCTCAAACAACACATCCAGCTATTTCACGCCCAATCAATCCATCAATTTTATTTGGGGGCAAGGTGGAAATCAGGACGGGATTTTTCTTAAAAAAATATTACTCTCCAGAAGTCACAATGAATATTTGGTAAAACAACTGAACCTTAATACCAATTATACAACCAAAGGATTGATTAAAACCACTTATCTGGATCAGGAAGACAGTCCGTTTTTTTTAGAAATCGATAAAAATCACTTGCAGCAAGTCAATTATCCCATCAATTTCATTCCGAAGGGAAATAACAAATACGAAGTGGTGCTGCCAGAAGAAGGATTGTCCACCAATCTTTACAACTACAATACCGAGTCTTTCGAAATCATTTCCGCTTTTGCCAGACCAGCTAATAAGATTTTGAGTATTAATGAGTGGTACGAGTCGCCTCATCTCAAATTCAAGTTGGTTACCAATCCTACTCCAAGCAATCTTGGTTTAGATAATGTCGCAGTCACACTTATTCCTGTAAATCAAGCTGTAAATGGGATCATAGGAAGTTTGGCGGTGGATTTTGATAAGGAATTGCCATCCATTATGGTCATTAGCAAAACAGGTTATAACCTGAATGGTACTGTTAATTTTCTTAATAATTCTGTCCAGGAACTAATCAATAAAAGATTAATAGATCAAAATACAGTCGATCAAAACACGGTAGAATATCTGAATCTGAATCTGACCAAAATCAGAAAAAAACTGGATTCCAGCGCTACAGTTCTTAATAATCTGAAAATCAACAACCGCCTTTTCGATATGGAAAATATCGATTCCAAAACACTCTCAAAACTAAGTGATCTGGAAGCACAAAAGGCAGAATTGGTAACAAAAATTAACTCTCTGAATGACATCCGCTCTTCTGTGAATACCAATAATATTGATAAAATAATTAGTCTCAATATTGCCGGAATCGAGGATGGAAGTTTCAATGCATCCGTTTCTGAGCTCAAAGCACTTTATGCAAAACGGAGAGAAATGGCGCAGATTTATACGCCTAATTCTGAACCAATGCGGGAAATCAACCGCTTGATCAATGAAGCAAAATATACTTCGCAAAGCGGACTCAAAAAATATTTCCAGTCTTATTATGACAGACTTGCCGCATTGGATGGTGGAATTCTTAAAATAGATCAGGAGCTTGTGACACTGCCGGAGAAGCAAAGGATTTATCTGGATGCTCAGCGCGGTTATGATATTATCGAAAGCACTTACAACACATTGCTTTCCGAACAGGCAAAATCTCAAATGCGTGTTGCGACCAATCAGAGTAATCTTAGAATCATAGACAAGGCCAAAAATCTAGGTCAAGGGCCTATTGCGCCAGATGTCAATGGGACGAAGATGCAAATTATGGGCGGATTGCTGTTGCTTCCATTGTTGTTTTTATTGATTGGGGAATTGCTTGATAATAAAATTAGAAACCTAAAAGAACTTCTAAGCGCTACCAAAATTCCGCTTCTTGGTGTGGTAGGCCATAATAATTATGAGAACAATCTTACCGTTTTGGAAGAACCAAAATCATCCATTTCGGAGGCATTCCGTGCGATAAGGGCCAATCTGAGATTCTTGTTTGATGAAGAGCAGAAAAGCAAAGTGATTCTTGTAACATCATCCATCAGTGGAGAAGGGAAAACTTATATCTCGATTAATATTGCTTCGGTATTGGGTTTAAGTGGAAAAAAAGCGGTACTGTTGGGAATGGATCTTAGAAAACCGAAAATTTTTGGTGACTTCAAAATCAATAATAAAAACGGAATTTCTAATTATCTCACAGGGCAAGTTCAATTGGAAGATATTATCAACCATACCAGCATTCCAGGTCTTGATGTTATTACTTCCGGGCCTATTCCTCCAAATCCTTCGGAGCTTTTGATGAGCGATAATAATATGAAATTCATAGACCAGTTGAAGGAGATTTATGAATATGTCATCATAGATTCGCCACCAGTAGGATTGGTTTCCGATTCTTTTGAATTGATAAAAAAAGCAGATACTACAATCTATGTTGTGCGCCACGAATATACCGAGAAACATATGTTGAAAATGATCAGCGAAAAGTATTTCAACAAAGAAGTAAAGAATTTGGGCTTGGTGTACAATGACTTTGTTGTGAAGCAAGGTTATGGTTACGGCTATGGTTACGGCTATGGCTACGGCTACGGTTATGGCTACGGTTATGGCTACTTCGATGAGGATAAAAATTACAAGGAACCAACGATTATCAAAATCCGGAACAAACTGAAAATGTTTTTTAATAGAAAATAAGAGCCTTTATTAAGGCTTTTATTTTTTTTAAAGACTATTTTGAAGATATGTTCGTTTTTATAACAAATAATTATAATTACTTGTCCTTATTTAACTAAACTTTAAGAAGTTGCTTACGCTAAAAATGTTTTATATTTGCACCAAATTTTTAAGTAATAGACGTTTCAGTATATTGAAAATGAAGAAAAAAATAACTTATTCCTTTATCGCCTTATTTTGTTTTCTCAGTTTTGCCAATGCGCAAAGACACGAGATTGGGGTGCAGATGGGAATGAGTAATCTTGTTGGGGATATTGGACGGACCAATTATATTTTCCAAAAGCCTATTGGTGGGAGTCTTACAGATTATGGTCTTCCGTTCTACGGCGGTTTGCTTTATCGTATGAATTTCAATCCGTACCAGTCGGCGAGGCTTAACTTGGGTTTCAGCAACATTCAGTTTGATGACAGATATGCCAAGGAGAATTACAGAAGAATGAGAAAATTATGGGGAACCAACTCTATATTTTCTGCTGATTTACTTTTTGAGTACAACTTCTTACCAGTAAATGATGAGCAGAGAAGCATGCTGAGCCCGTACATCTTTGGAGGAGTTTCCGGGATGTATATGAATGCGGCTAATCCGGAGCTTAATATAAAATCAGCTACCGAGATAGAAGTGAGTTACACCCAGAAAAAGGAATTCACAATGGGCGTGCCTTTTGGAATTGGGCTTAAGTATAAATTTAATTATAACTGGGCATTGTCCGGCGAGTTTTTATTCCGCCCGACATTCTCGGACAAGGTAGATTACAGCAGTTTGGAAGAAGGAGATATTACGGTGAAGAAAACTGCGCTCAACAAAGAACAAACCGCTGAAATAGTACAGGGTTTTATGCAACAGAGGAATATTGGAAATCCGAACTCAAAGGACTGGGTCAACTCCGTGACACTTATTTTGTCTTATTCTTTTGGAAGACCACCTTGTTATTGTAAATAGTGATTATGGACGACTTAAAGAAACTAATAGATCAAAATCGTTTGCCTCAGCACGTTGCAGTCATTATGGATGGAAACGGAAGATGGGCAAAATCCCGAGGAGAAGAAAGAACCTTTGGACACAAAAACGCTATCAATGCCGTTCGTAATGTCATTAATGCTTGTAACGAAGTGCATATTCCTTACCTCACGCTTTACACCTTTTCTTCAGAAAACTGGAACAGGCCAAAAGAAGAAGTGGATACGCTGATGAATCTTCTGTCCGAAACACTTTTGCTAGAGGCTGATGAGATTTTCTCAAAAGGACTGAGAATGCACGTTGTGGGAGATGTTTCTATGCTTCCGGAATTGGTGAGAGATCAATTGCTGAATGTCATTGATCTTACAAAAAATAATGCAGGAGGAAACCTAATCCTTGCTCTGAATTATGGTTCTCAGAAAGAAATTCTGAAAGCGGTAAAAGAAATCAGCGAAGAAGTAAAAGATGGAAAACTGAATGTAGATGATATCGATGAGAAATGCTTCGAAAATCATCTTTATACAAAGGATTTCCCACAGGTGGATCTGATGATAAGAACAAGTGGTGAAGTGCGAATCAGTAACTTTTTGCTTTGGCAAATCGCTTATGCTGAACTTCAGTTTTTAGATGTACTTTGGCCAGATTTTACCAAAGAAACATTTTTCCAATGCATTTTGGATTATCAGAACAAAGAAAGAAGATACGGAAAGACTAGCGAGCAGCTGCTTTCATAATATATTTTAGAAAAGAGAACTTCAATTAGAATGAAATTAAGAATTATACCCATTATTTTGTTAACAGCTTCCGCGTATTTCCACGCACAGGTTGTTCCACAGGGTAACAATGCAGAAAACACAGAACTTGCAGCAAACCAAAATCAAGAATATGTTCTGAAAGATGTTGTGGTAGATGGTGTCAAGAGATACACCCCAGCTCAGATTTTGCGTTTCACAGGACTTGTGAAAGGAGAGAAGTTAGAAATTCCGGGGCAGAGAGTTAGCAACGCTATCAAGAAGCTTTGGGAGACACAGTCTTTTTCTAAAGTCGAGGTTTACATTCAGGATGTGGAAGGGCAAAATGTTGTGCTTCAATTTTCTTTGCAAGACCTGAAAGAACTTGGTGAAGTGAAATTTACCGGGAAAGGAATTGGAAAGTCTAAGAACGAAAAACTCATCAAAGATAACAATCTGAAACCTGGAACTAAGATCAATAACAATTTGGTTTCCAGTCTTCAAAACAAAATTCCTCAGGAATATATTGCCAAAGGTTTTGCGGATGCCAAAATTAACATTCAGGAGAAAGCCAACGGTGGAGACGCCAATTTGGTGGACTGGACGATAGAGGTTTCCAAAGGTAAAAAAGTAAAAATCGATAAAATCGAATTTGACGGAAACCAAGAAGTATCAGACAAAAAACTAAGAAAAAATGGTTTCAAAGATACCAAGCAGAAGAGATTCCTTCTTGGGATTCTGAAGCCTTCAAAATTTGTTCAGGACAAATATGATGAGGACAAAAGAAACCTTATCAGTTATTATAATTCCTTAGGTTTTAGAGATGCAACAATTGTTTCAGATTCTGTAACGAGAAATGAGAAAGGTTACAATATCAATGTAAAACTGAATGAAGGTAAAAAGTACTACATCGGTGATATTAATTTCATTGGGAATACGACTTTCACGACAGAATTTTTACAAAGAATCTTAGGATACAAAACAGGAGATATCTACGATGCTGTAGGATTCAACAAAAAAGTTGGAGACGATGGCGGTAAGGAAGATGATTCTGATATCAAATCCATTTATATGAACAATGGATTCTTGTTTTCAAACGTAACTCCGATTGAGAAATCTATCAAAGGAGATTCTATTAATCTGGAAATCAGAATCAACGAGGGTGAAAAAGCAACTTGGAACCGCGTAACTTGGTCTGGGAATACAACGACTCACGATCACGTGATTTTGAGAGCACTTAGAACAAAACCGGGTGCTTTGTTTGCAAAAACAGAAATCAAAAGAACCTATTTCGAATTGGCTGGGATGCAGTTTTTTGATCCTCAGCAAATCGGGACAGATGTGAAACCAAATCCACAAGATAATACGGTGAATATGCACTGGACGCTTGTAGAGAAAGGATCTTCTCAGGTTCAGTTGCAAGCAGGTTACGGTGGTGGATCTTTCATTGGAACACTTGGTTTGACCTTCAATAACTTCTCTTTGAGAAACTTCCTGAAATTCAAAGATTTCAAGCCCGTTCCTCAGGGCGATGGACAAACTTTGTCACTTCAGGCACAGGCTGGGCAATTTTTTACCAATTATAGTGTTTCATTTACAGAGCCTTGGGTTTTTGGAACGAGACCAACTGCACTTAGTGTAGGTTTTAACTATTCAAATGTAAATTATAACTTATCAACTGGCGATCAGAAAATGGATATTTTCTCTGCAACAGCAGGTCTTACAAGACTATTGAAGTGGCCGGATGATTATTTTGCACTTTACACAGGGATTCAGTTTCAGAGTTATAACTTTAGCAACTATCCATTCAACTTTGGAGATGTTGTAGAAAATAATGGTAGTACAAAGTCATTCAGTTTCAATATCGGTTTGAGTAGAAGTTCTGCTGGTTTAGATCCTGTTTTCCCAACTTATGGATCCAATGTGGAAGCTTCTTTGAAATTCACGCCGCCATATTCTTGGTTCAGCAACAAAGATTATTCTACCATGACAACTTTGGACAAGTACAAATGGATGGAGTTCTACAAAGTAAAGTTGAAAGCAGATTTTTACAACGAGGTAATCGGGAAATTAGTTCTTAGAACCACTGGAGAAATGGGATATCTGAATGGATACACCAAAGAATTAGGCCCACCACCATTCGAAAGATATTATGTTGGAGGTGTAGGTTTGTTTAATGGTAGATTTGATGGTAGAGAATTGGTACCGTTGAGAGGATATGAAAATGCTTCTTCTACAGGTTTCAGCTCATCTTCAAATTATGATATTACGCCTTACGGTGGAGCAACTATTTATAACAGATTTGCAGCAGAATTGAGATATCCAATTTCTATGAACCAAACGGCTAAGATTTTCGTTTTAACTTTTGTAGAAGCCGGAAACGCTTGGAACAGTTTCGGAACTTATAATCCATTCAAACTGAAAAGATCTGCCGGACTTGGTATTAGAGTATCGATGTCAGCATTTGGATTGATCGGTTTTGATTTTGCTTACGGTTTTGATAAAACACTAGGAAGCCAGGAACCATCAGGATGGCAACAGCACTTCTTGATGAACCAGCCATTATAAAATAAAATATTATTTTTATCAGATGAAAAAAATAGCATTCATTGTAACAATTCTTTTCACCGCAACACATATCTATGCACAGAAGATTGGGGTTGTAGATACGAATTATGTGTTGAGCAAGTTGCCTCAGTTCAAAGAAGCTGAAAACAGACTTAATACTCAGGTGACGCAATGGCAGGCAGATTTGCAACAGTTGCAAGCGGAATATGAAAGAAAAAGAGAAGCTTTCGAAAACGAAAAAGTACTTTTGGTAGGAGATCAGCTGAAGTTGAGAGAAAAAGAAATAGTGGATATGGAAGCTAGCATCCGCAACACAATTGGAGCTAGATTTGGAACCAATGGGGAGGTAAATCAATTGAGATCCAATCTTACGAAACCATATCAAGACCAGATTTGGAATGCCATTAAGACTGTTTCTACCAAAAATAACTTTGGCATAGTTCTTGATAAAAGCAACAACATTAGTGTAATTTTCCTTGATAAAAAGTATGATTACACCGAGGCAGTACTTAGTCTTTTAGGGAAAAGTCTTCCAAAAGCGGAGGAAACTAAAACGACTTCTCCAAATAGAGGAGGAAGTCGTCCTGGTAATTCTACAAAAGGAGTCGGTAAACAAAAGAGTGCAAGTAGTACTAGTGAGGCTGCTAGCATAGAGAAGTTGGAACGCAAAAGAAATTAAATATAAATTATAAACATAACTTTTTAAAATGAACAAATTAAATGTATTATTAGTAGCCGTTGTAATGGTTTTTGCAACTGGATTTGCACAAGCTCAAAAAATAGCTTCTGTTGATATCAATTCGATCTTTACATCAATGCCAGAAATGAAGGCCCTTGACCAACAATTGCAAAACTTGCAAACTTCTAAGCAAGGTGAATTGGAAAAACAAGGAAAATCTCTTCAGGATTTGATGAAAAAATACCAAGATGAAGCAGCAAAACAAACACCAGCTATCAACGAGACAAGAAGCCAAGAGGTTCAAAAACTTCAGGACAATCTTCAGCAACTTTACGCTGCTGCTCAAAAAGATATCGCTGAGAAAAGAGATGCAGGATTAGCACCAATTGAGAAAAAAATCAACGATGCTATCGCAAAAGTTTCAAAAGCTGCAGCTTACGAATTCGTATTTGATGCTTCTAGTCCAGCTTTAGTTTACAAAGCAGGTACAGATGCTACTCCAGCTGTAAGAAAAGAATTAGGTCTTTAATTTTAAGACAATATTATAATAAAAACCGCTCTCTTTACGGAGCGGTTTTTTTATTTTTGCACTATGGAAAAAGAATTTTCATCTACCGTTAAAATCCGTTTTGCAGATTGCGACCCGATTGGTCACCTAAACAACGTGAAATATCTGGAATATATGCTCAATGCGAGAGAAGATCACGTGGAACAAAACTACGGGTTTACCTACGAGCAATACACCAGAGAAACAGGATGTACTTGGGTTACGATTCAAAATGAAATTGCTTATCTGAAAGAAGTTAGGTACAATTCTACAGTCAACATTACGAGCAAAACGATTATGGTGGATGACATTACTGCGGTTGTAGAATTGCTGATGAAGGACGAAAATGGAAAGGTAAATGCAGTTTTCTGGTTGACGGTGATCTACTTCAATATGAAAACCAGAAGAGCCGAAAAAATGCCAGACGAAACTTTGGAAAAATTCGAGCATTTTTTAGTTGAGATTGACCATAAAACTTTTAAAGAGAGAGTCACCTTTTTCAGAAATCAAAATAGAGCAAAATAATTATGCAAAGAATTTTAGTTGTTGGCGGAAACGGCCAATTGGGACATTGCCTTCAAAAATTAGCGCCAAAATACCACGATATTTTCGACTTCAATTTTACAGGCTCGCAAGCTTTGGATATTACGGATAAATCTCAAATTGAAAAAGAATTTGAAGAATATAAACCAGATTTCGTCATCAACGCTTCGGCTTACACGGCTGTAGATTTGGCGGAGAAAGAAGAGGAAAAGGCTTTTGCTGTCAACGCCATTGGTGTTGGTAATTTGGCAGAAGTTTCGAAAGAACACAACGCTATTTTGATTCACGTTTCTACGGATTACGTTTTTGATGGCGAGACTAATTTGAGTTATTCTGAGGACGATTTCACAGCTCCAATCGGTGTTTATGGCGCATCCAAAAGAAAGGGTGAAGAATTGGCTTTGGAGAATAATCCAGAGACTGTGATTCTTAGAACGTCTTGGTTGTATTCAGAATTTAACAAGAATTTTGTGAAGACAATGTTGCATTTGTTTAATGTGAAAGAAGAATTGGGAGTCGTAGGCGACCAACACGGTCAGCCAACCAACGCAAACGACTTGGCAGAAGCAATTATGGACATCATCGAAGTTAAAAATAAAACCTTCGGAATCTACCATTTCTCCAATTATCCAGAAACCACTTGGTTTGATTTTGCGAATAAAATAAAAGAATTTTCAGGTTCTTCCGTTTCATTAAAAGCAATCACGACGGAGGAATTCCCAACGCCGGCAAAACGCCCAAAAAGAAGTACAATGTCTTTGGACAAAATCGAGAAAGATTACAACATCGACCCAAAACATTGGGAAAACAGCCTTCAGGATTGTGTGGAAATCCTAAAAATAACGAATGCGTAGACTCCTATTTTTAATTAGTATTTTTTGTTTTCAGTTCTGTTACCTTCAGACAGTTACGCTGAACAAGGTCGAAAAAACGAATGACAACAAAGACAAGTTTTTTTATAAAATCAATGATGCTTCCAAGTCCGAATATTTGGGAGAAATTCTAGTGAATGCCTTCTCAAACGACGATGTGGTAATCTTCGGTGATATTTACAAAAAAGCAAAACAAGTTGGTGCAAACAGTTTTTCATTAAAACCAATTGAAAACATCGACGGTACTTTTCAAAACTTCAATCCAAGTTATTATATTTTGAATTTGTATTATACAAATCTTGATAATATTCCAAACGAAGAAAATGTCGCGTACTTGGTTTCGTCATCAGAAAAAAAACAAAAAATCAATATCAATAATAAAACGACAGAATTACCAGCCAGAAGTTTCATCAAACTCAATTTGAACGAGAGTGAAGTTATGTCAGTCTCAACCAGAAAATTGTTGGGATCAACTGTAAAATTGTCAGCAAAAGCCGGACAACCATCTTTGTACCTTTCTTTGACGGATTTCAAAATTCGTAGCAATGATAGTCTCTACGGCGGTGTGAACCTCAAATCTGGCGATATTACAGGATTGGAAAAATCGTTTGGTATGTTTTTGACTACAATCTACACAGAACAGAAAAAAGATTAATGTTAATAAGTTATCATATTAAAATCACTTATTATCAAAATAAATTTAATTAACTTTATACAAGCAGATTTCAGGACCGGGCATTTGTAATTCTCACCACTCAATCTCTAGTCTAAATCTATATACTATTGGAAGAATTTTTTGAAAACGAACTTGCTAAAAAGTTCGAAGAAATGATAGAAAATAATGAAGAATTCTATTTCGATACAGAAGAATACATAGAAATCATCATTTACTATCTGGAGCTTGGTGACTACAGCTATGCAGAAATGGCCGTAAATCACGCTCTTAGCATTCACCCGAATTCTCTGGAAATCAAGACCAAGCAATTGGAAGTTTTCTTAGAGTTGGAGCGTTATGTGAAAGCCAAAGAATTGATAGACGAGTTGCATCAATCCTCTTTGGAAGACACAGATTTCCTTGTGTGTTGTGCCAAATATTACTCAAATCTTGGAAACCCGAAAAAATCCATCGAATATTGCCAACGCGCATTACAATTGGAAGAGGAAGAAAACTTCCTTCACAATTTCATTGCCGACGAATATGTGAATCTGGACGACCCGTTCAACGCGTTGAAACATTACACATCTGCATTGGAGCACGATCCTTTCGACGATTATTCGTTGGAAAACGTGATGCTGTGCTACAATCTACTGAATCGTCCCGTGGAAGCTTTGGATTTCCTCAATCAATATCTCGACAAGTTTCCTTTTTCCGAAACCGCTTGGTACGAGTATGGGCAATTCCATTTCAATAAGAAAAATTATGAAGAAGCCATCAAAGGTTTCGATTATTTATTAGCGATTAACTCAATGGCTGTCGGTGTTTACGCCAACAAAGCCTCTTGTTTTGAAGCAATGGGAGAGTGGGACAAAGCAATCGCGGTTTATGAGGAAATGCTGGAATTGGAATATACCAAAGCTTTCACATTCTACAAAATCGGATTGTGTTACAAAGAAGCCAAAAAATTGGTTCCAGCCTTGACATCATTTCAAAAATCTTTGAGAGAAGACCCTCAATTTTATTTGGCGATGATGGAGCAATCCTACATTTATGAAGAATTAGGAAACATCAAAGAATCGCTCTATTTTGCACAGGAAGCATCTGTGCTCAATGAAGGAAATGTCGAGTATCAGAAGCGTTTGGCGTTTCTCTACATCACTTCTGGCGATTACGAGGAAAGCTTGATTTGCCTCAAAAAACTCATAGAATCCGAGCCAACCAGGTTTTACAATTGGTACGCCTATTCAGAAGTTTTGATGCTACTTGGCGAGTACGAAGACGCTATTGTCATCTTGGAAAAAGCCCTAAAAACGCATCCACGCGCCGAATTGTATTATCAATTGAGCAACTGCTACTTCCATCTCAAAAATGAGACAGAAGGAGTAGCACAACTCAAAAAAGCTTTGGATCTGGATCCGTCTCTCAGCAAAGATATGCAACAGAAATATCCATCCATCAAAGAACAGGTCAAAAAAATAAAGACCAAAAAGAAATAAAAACTAAGCTCAGATTCGTCTGGGCTTTTTCATTTTTAGGAGCCGGGAACCTGCTTTCCACTATATCTTTTGCTCTTCGTACCTCATCACAAAAGGATGCCGTTGCAATCAGGGCTATGGGTTTTGTTAATCAATCCAGCATTCACAAAAAGAATCTGCTTTATCCGTCAAATCTGCGAACCTATAATGAATTTAATTTTAAAGCCATCAGCCATTAGCGATCTTCGGCTTGCTCCGCAAAAATATCAATCCAGCCAAAATTATTAAAGCGCCAACAGATTGCATTGCCGTCAATTCCTCTCCATCCAAAATTCCCCAAATAATCGCAACAATTGGCATCAGCAAAGTTACCGTTGAAGCAAATAGAGGTGTGGAAATACTCAATAATTTGTAATTCATCATCATCGCCAATCCAGTTCCGAAAATCGACAACATCACTACAAATCCCAGGCCCACAAAATTATCTTTCGTAAAACTAAAATGCGAGAAAAACCCTGAGAAAACCAACGCTACCAAAGATGGCAAAAACAAAACAATTGAAAAAACATAAGCCGACATCAAGATAGCTGGAACGTCATACAATTTAGATTTCACAGTCGTTGTGCTGATAGCGTAAAGCAACGTGGCCAATAGCAAAAGCAAGATCGGATAGATTTTGATTTCGCCACTCTCGCCACTTCCCAAAGCCAAAATGCAAGCGCCAGTAAAACTTATCAAGACTCCAAGCAATTGTCTTTTCGTTGTCGAGAATTTCCAAACCAAAGACCCAACGATAATCACAAATATCGGCATCATAGAATTGATGATTCCTGCAATGCTACTGCTGATCTCGGTTTCCGCCATCGGGAACAAAAACATCGGGACAAAACTCCCAGAAAGTCCGACAATGATGAGCCATTTTAAATGTCTCTTCGGAAATAGTTTTATTTTGGAAAGCGCAAAAGGCATCAGAACAATTCCCGAAATCAAAACACGCAAAGCACCAACTTCGTAAGGATTGAAATGTTCCAAAGATTTTTTGATTAATATAAATGATGAGCCCCAAATCACAGATAATGCGATGAGGAGAATCCATTTTTGTCGTTCTGCTGTCAAGAGATTTGTTGTTTTAAGATTTTTAAATAATCGATTTTAGGAATCATTTTGGCACCCAGACTTTCTAAATGTTCAGAATGGATTTGGCAATCAATGAGTTCCCATTCATTCTGATATTTGGTGGTGAAATGGATAAATCCTGCTTTCGATGCGTTTGAAACTTTGGAAAACATACTTTCGCCACAGAAAACTTTCCCGACTTGTACGCCATAAAATCCACCAACCAAATTACCATTCTGCCAAACCTCAAAACTTTTAGCTTTCCCAGCTTTATGTAATTTTACAAAAGATGAAATCAATTCTTCATTGATCCATGTTCCGTCCTGGTCTTTCCGTTCAGCCATTTTGCAGTTCCTCATCACGTCTTCGAAACATTTATTTTCCGTGAACTCAAAAACGTCATCTCGCAAGATTTTCTTCATTGATTTTGAGATTTTAATTTCATTTGGAATCAAAACAAATCTCGGATCCGGACACCACCAAAGGATTTCTTCGCCTTCGTTGTACCAAGGAAATAATCCCAATTGATAAGCAAACCAAAGTCTTTCCGGTTTCAAATCGCCACCAACGGCCATCAATCCTGTCTCTGCGTCGTAAAGTTCTGGGTCGGGGAAAGAAATGTCATCAGGATCTAGCCAAATCATTTAATTATTTTTTAAGATTAATAAAAACTTGTTTCAACAGTTTGATTATATCGACCTACAAAAATTCCCTACATTCAATTAAATGCAGGGAATCTATAATTAAACTATTCTAAAATATTAGAATGGCAAGTCATCGTCTTCATCCTCCGCAAAAACGTTTTTATTTTCTGCGGCTGGTTGTCCTTGGTTTGGAGTCGCTTCGGTTGGCTCATTAAAATTTGTAGAAGCATCTTTTTCCATTCTCCATCCTACGATAGAGTTGAAATATTTCACTTCGCCTTGTGGGCTTGTCCATTCTCTACCTCTGATATTGATATGAACTTTCACTTTATCACCAATTTTGTGAGCGTTTAGCAAGTCCACTTTATCTTGGGTAAATTCAATATTAATGGGTTGTGGATATTGTTCTTCAGTCAAAAGAACGAGTTCTTTTTTTTGAAATCCGCTTGCAAATGTTTGTAAATCAGAAATCTTCTTAATTGTTCCTGTTAATTCCATATCTTCAAAGTATTTTAAGAGTGTAAAGGTAATAAAAAGTATCGAAGTTATCCGAAATCACACAATCAAAAAACTTGAAAAAAAGATTGATTTTATTTTGGAGGATATGTAAAAGAGTTCTATATTTGCACTCACCAAAACGAAAGAAAAGAAGTTCTTAAAAATACTGCGGATGTGATGTAATTGGTAGCCATGCCAGACTTAGGATCTGGTGCTTCACCGCGTGGGGGTTCGAGTCCCTTCATCCGCACAAACTAAAATTTCTAAGCAATTAGGAATTTTTTTTATGCGAAAATAGCTCAGCTGGTAGAGCACAACCTTGCCAAGGTTGGGGTCGCGGGTTCGAGTCCCGTTTTTCGCTCCACCTCTGCCCTGGTGGTGGAACTGGTAGACACGCAGGACTTAAAATCCTGTATCTTCGGATGTACGGGTTCAAGTCCCGTCTGGGGTACAAAACGACTGTTGATCTTAGGATTTACAGTCGTTTTTGTTTTTAATAAGTAATGAAATGCGCAAAAAAGCCCGACGAAAATAGATTCGTCGGGCTTTTTTATTTTGTTGAATGTATTCTACTTCAAAAGCGCATTGAAAGTATCACCTTGTCTGATGTCGCCAGAATTATAACCTTTCATAAACCATTCTTCTCGCTGTGCAGAGGAGCCGTGTGTGAAGCTTTCTTGGTTCACGTAGCCTTGCGCCCTTTTCTGGATATTATCATCACCAACTGCAGCCGCAGCGCTCATTGCTTGTTGGATGTCGCCAGGCTCTAATATTTTCTCACGATTGTCGGTTTGTTTTGCCCACAATCCAGCGTAGAA
>JAGNPP010000174.1 GCA_017989575.1 Chryseobacterium sp. | reverse complement strand
TTGTTTTCGTAAGTTACAACCACTTCTTTTTCAGAAATAGGATTGTTTATAGTATCAGAATTTTGATTTGTAACTTTTGAATGTGGGATGAAAGGTTTCGTTTCTAACAAATCCGCATGACCATAAGAAAGCACATTGCTAGAAAGAGCTAAATCTGTAGAAGTATATTTAGGTTCAGAGGTCAGACTTTGACCGAACGCCAAGGAAGATGCGCCCAGTAGAAAAATTAGTTTTTTCATCATTGTTTGTTTGTGCAAAAATACTTAATCAAAATTGATTCCAAAAATATATTATTGTGATATGCATAATTGTTTTTATGCGATGAAATCTGTACTTTTTTCATGAGCAAAAAGAAATAAGTAAGCCGGATAAAATAAATTACCCGGCCTACAAACCTAATTAATTGTATGAAAAAAAATGTTTTCTATACCCAGCTTACAACGCCTGTTTCTACGTCATAATTTGCACCCACGATTTTGATTTTGCCATCCTCTTCCATTTTTCTCAAAGTAGAACTTTGCTTGCGGATGTCTTCTATCGCGTGTTTTACGTTGTGGTGATTCAGTCTTTCCAAAAGATCTTCGTTTTTGGAAGAGCGCTCTTCACCATCTTTGATGATGTTTTTGATGATGGGATCAAAATGCCCGATCAAATGATTCAAGTTATCCATTCCCATACCTTCGATTGCTGCTGCGTCCAAGCCTCCTTTCAAGGCACCACATTTTGTGTGACCCAGCACGACTACCAATTTGGAACCTGCTACATTACAGCCAAATTCCATAGATCCAAGAATGTCCTGATTCACAAAATTCCCTGCAATTCTCACACTGAAAATATCTCCTAAACCTTGATCGAAAATTAATTCCGCAGAAGTACGGCTGTCGATACAGCTTAGAACCACAGCAAACGGCCATTGTCCTGCGCGCGTATCATTCACCTGAGCCAATAGGTCTCTGTTGGCTTTCAAGTTGTTTACAAATCTTGCGTTTCCTTCTTGTAAGATTTCTAATGCTTTCTCCGGCGTAATTGTAGATTGTGTTTCGGAAGTATGTGCTTTCATATTTTTGATTTAATATTATTAATGATAATTATGATTCCAAATATTACTTTAGAATTTGATTTTTGTTTAAATGTTACATTGCTCTTCTGTGATTGATTACCACGTGCGAGTCTTCATCTGTTTCGTAATCTTTGTATGATGTTTTGAAGCCTATTAATTCTACTTCAATATCTTCTTCTTTTGCTCTTACATTGGCAAAGTCCTGAATCATCTCCAAAACATCCGTTGTGATGTAAGAAGTCGTTTGTGCATCTATGATTACTTTAGACCCGGATTTTACATTTTTCAATGTTTTTTTGATGGCTGCTTTATTTAAGAAAGAAACTTCCTCTGCAAGTTTGATAGTGATCTCGTCCGCATCATCCAGCGTTTCTCTGCTGAGGTAGTAAGCACGTTTCATATTTCCTTGCAAAATGTAGAAGATGGAAATGACTAAACCAATTCCCACACCTTTTAATAAATCTGTCCCAACTACCGCTACAACTGTAGCTAAGAATGGGATAAACTGATATTTACCATTGTGCCAGAAATGCTTGAAAGTCGCAGGCTTAGCCAGCTTATAACCCACCAAAATCAAAACTGCTGCAAGGGTTGCAAGCGGAATAAGATTCAAAATAACTGGAATAGATAGTACGCAAATCAATAGCAAAATACCGTGGATGATAGCGGATAACTTGGAAGTAGCTCCTGCGCTTGCATTGGCAGAACTTCTTACCACAACCGAAGTCATTGGCAATCCACCGATGAAAGAACTGATGAGGTTTCCAATTCCCTGTGCTTTCAGCTCCAGATTGGTATCTGTAATTCTTCTTTTTACATCCAATCTGTCCGATGCCTCGATACAAAGCAAAGTTTCGATAGAGGCTACGATGGCAATGGTTGCGCCCACGATCCACACTTTAGGATTCATAAATCCGTTGAAGTCGGGAAAAGTAATTAGATTTTTGAAATCGTCTAATGATGTGGGCGTTGGCAAAGTCACAAGATGCTCTTTGGAGATAGCCAATGAACTGCCGGACATTTTAAAGAACTCATTCAAAAGAATTCCTGCAATCACCGCAACCAAAGCGCCAGGTAAAAGTTTCAGTCTTTTAAGAACAGAAATGTGATCCCAAGCCAGCAAAATACCTACGGAAACCAATGTCACAACAATAGCGCCTGGATGTATTGCTCCTAATAACTCGGAGAAATAACCGAAGTTGAGACCTTTGTCAAAAATAGCCTGATTGCCTTCGTAATCATTATCAAAACCTAATGCGTGCGGGATTTGTTTCAGAATAATAATGATTCCGATACCGGCAAGCATTCCTTCGATCACATTGTTTGGGAAATAATTGGAAATACTTCCTGCGCGTATAAATCCTAGAACGAGCTGTAGAATTCCTGCAATGATTCCCGCGCAAAGAAACAGTTCAAATGCGCCAAGATCTGTAATGGCTACCAAAACAATAGCGGTAAGTCCCGCTGCCGGACCAGAGACAGAAATGTTGGAATTACTCATAAGTCCTACAACGATACCACCCACAATTCCTGCAATAACGCCGGACAATGGTGGTGCTCCAGATGCTAAGGCAATACCAAGACAAAGAGGCAACGCTACAAGGAATACGACTAGACCGGAAGGAAAATTTTCCTTGATTCCTCCAAACAAAGATGTTGATTTTTTCATAAGAGATTAAAATAAATTTACTCACCGACTCGATATGCTCTTTTTTGAACATACTTTCACAGGCAAATGTCAGTTGTAAACGTGCCGAGACACCACAACTTTAACTGATACACGGTATCAATTTTCTTTAAAAAGTATTGAATTTATACAGAATATAGCCTGCTGTAATTATTATACAACAAACAGAAACATCGTTTTACAGAAAAAACGAAATTAGCTTAAGCCTCGGGAGGCGGAGAAAATATACTGAGATGGGGAGAATAATAAGCGCTGGTTTCCCAAATGATGGCTATTTTATTCTGAGGAACAACCTCACAGAATTTCAGAAAATCGTGAATGTCCAAGGTTTTAGGAATGGTTTTCTCGTAGAGAGTAAAAGTATTGTTGGAGTGTGGTTCTTCTTCACTCATTACAACATTGGTTCTGGAGGATAGATCCCAACCAAATATCACGGCTACTCCTGGGAGCGCCGTAAAATTGAAAAAGATCAGTAAAGTTATAATACTCCAGTACTTCATAAAATCAATTTAGATGAGGTTTTTGTTGTTCTTTTTGCTCATCACCCAATCAGAATCTGTCAGATTGTAGATTTTTTGGATGTCTTTGAGGATTTTCTCAAAATCGATTTCCAAATCTATAATTTTTCCAGTTCTGAGGTCAAATACCCAACCGTGAACGATGGGATACTCTTCCAAAATATAACGTTCCTGCACGCAGGCCATTTTTATCACATTGATGCATTGCTCCTGAACATTCAGTTCCACAAGGCGATCATATTTTTTATGTTCATCTACAGAGTCCAATTCCTCCTGATGCAGTCTGTAAACGTCGCGGATATTTCTAAGCCAAGGATTCAAAAGTCCAAGATCCTGAGACGTCATCGCTGCTTTTACACCGCCACAATTGTAATGTCCACAGACGATGATGTGTTTCACTTTCAAATGTTCTACCGCATATTGGATCACCGCTGTAGAACTCATATCCAAAGTATTCACCACATTGGCAATGTTTCTGTGAACAAAAACTTCGCCTGGCCCAACGCCCATCAATTCCTCTGCGGTTGCACGGCTATCGGAACATCCAATGTAAAGATAATCCGGGTGCTGGGTTTTCGCAAGATTGTGGAAATAGTCAGGATCGTCTGCAATTTTTGATTCTACCCATCTTTTGTTATTTTCAAAAATAGCTTCGTAAGATTTCCCCATAATAAGTCTCTTTTTTTAAGATTTATAATTATTTGATTCTAGGAAGTTATTTTAAAATTTGATAGACCAAATCAATAATGATACAAAAATATGCTTAAAAAATTTAAAATCCCAAGTTTTTAACAAAGTTTAATATTGAGAATTGTCATTATTTTCACCATCGAAAACGATTTTTTTCAAATTTTATTATTAATGTAACCCTCAGTCGCATTGATTTTTGAAGTAATGACAGCGGGATTTCCCAAAGCAATCGAATTGTCGGGAATGTCCATATTCACATAGGCATTTGGTGCGATCAAAACATTGTTACCAATTGTTATTTTGCCGACTATCACGGCGTTTGGTCCAATCCAGACTTCGTTTCCGATAATAGGAACGCCTTCGTTTTTCCCCCGATTTGCCTGAGCAATGGTGACGCCTTGTGCAATGTTGCAGTTTTTGCCAATTTTTGCTTTCGGATTGATGACCAAATGTCCCCAATGTCCCAGATAAAAGCCTTCTCCAATCTCCGTTTCCGGATAGATTTGAAAACCATATTTGATTTGATAATGGCGAAGAATGAGTCGATAAATCTTTCCGATCAAAGAAGACTTGGAATGTTTTTGAGCATTTCTGAGCCAATAGAGGTAATGCAGATTTGGGCTAAAACATTTTTTAAGAATCTGAAAATGTGACAGATATTTTCCGCTCTCTCTGTAAAAATCTTTTTGAATGATAGAATGACCCATTGGATAAAATTACAAATTATCAATGATTTGCATAATCTTGTCCACAGAATTTTTCAAATTGAAAGGCATTTCGTAATTCTGAAGTTCGTCTTGGTAAGATTTGAAATGTTCGGGATTTGTCAAGGCCAGCTTCATTCCTTCGTAGATTCCGTCTTCCGAGTTTTCTGTTATTAAACCTAATTTTCCGTCTTCCAACATTTCTGTAACGCCGGAAACATCGGTGGCGATGATGTTTTTCTTTAATGTAATGGCTTCAAACAAAACTGTGGGATAACCTTCGTAACGTGAACTTAAAATATAAAAATCCGCTGATTTGAAATGTGGATAAGGATTGTCTGTAAAGCCGAGCATTGTCGCAGTTTTATCTACGCCCAATTCTGTTTTCAGTTTTTTAACATTTTCGAAATCATAGCCGTCGCCCACAATCAGAACTTTGTGCGCGAAACCTTCACCCAAAAGTCGTTGGTGAACTTTCAAAAGTCGGTCAAAACCTTTCTGCGGGAAAACAGTTCCAACAGAAATAAATAAAGGTTGGGGGTTGGAGGTTGGAGGTTGGAGGTTGGAGGTCATCAGTCTTCTATCTTCGGACTTCGCCAGAATTTCTTCTGTGTCTAGCGGATTGTAGATTCTTACGATTTTCTGTTTCTCAGCTTCAGTTTTTGCCAGATTCAAAAATGTTTCCTCTATCTTCTCAGAAATTACCATCACTTTGTCGTAATGGAAAAAACGTCTGATTTTCTCCGGTGTGTAACCGCTGACTTGTGTGAGATCATTGTGAATCCACATCAGTTTTTTCGAAGATTTCAGAGGGCTATTCAGAACTTCATCCATAAAACCGTGGATGGCTGCAAACTCAATATCGTATTGTTTTTTCTTGAGTTTTCTCTTATAGAGAATTTTTGGATATTTCTTTAAAAGTCGTTGATAGACAACACGGTATATTTTTTTTGGAATGTCTTTTGGGCGGTTTGTGGTAATCATCTCACCACGGTTGAGGTACATCACGTTTACCCAGGCTGGAACATCCGTCAAATATTTCCCTGAGTAGAGATTTAATAATAAATCAA
>JAGNPP010000173.1 GCA_017989575.1 Chryseobacterium sp. | reverse complement strand
TGGCAGATCCACGATGACAATGGAAACCTGATAGAAAACCAAGATTACATCATCAAACCAGAAGGTTATGACATCCCGTTCAACGCGGCGAGAATCCACGGAATCACCACCAAAATTGCTAACGAAGAAGGACGAGATTTAGAAGAAGTTTTGGTTGAATTTTCGAAAGCTTTGGAAAACATCAGAGTCGTTTCCGGACACAATGTGGAATTCGATTACAATATCGTTGGGGCAGAATTTCTCAGAAAACAAATCACAGATAATCTTCAAGAAAAACCAAAGGCTGACACGATGATCTTGGGAACAGATTATTGTCAATTAGCTGGCGGACGTGGTGGAAAATTCAAATCACCAAAACTGGAGGAACTTTACGAAAAACTCTACGGACACAAGTTTGATGAAGCGCACAATGCCGCAGCCGATGTGAACGCAACCGCTCAGGTTTTCTTCGAAATGATGAGAATCGGCGTGATCCCGACGGATGTTTTGAAAACTTCTGAAGCTCAATTAAAAGAATTTCAAGCCCATAATCCAAATCCGATAAAACCTTTCGGAATCGTCATCAGAAGACAGGTTGCGAGTTTTAATAACAAGAAAAAACAATCCGATGTTGGAAGCATTGATGACATCGATCTTGGAAAATATTTCAACTTCGACAATCACAGTGTTTTCTCAACTTTGACGGCTACGACCAACATCAATGACCTTATTAAAAAAGCAACGGATGAGAATTATGCAGCCGTTGGAATGGTAGATATTGGCAATATGATGGGCGCGTTCAAATTCGTCACTGCGGTTGAAGGCACCAATTCCGGACGTTCCAAAAAGCACAAAGAATATTTGGCTAAAAAACAGGAAGCCGAGGAAAGAGGAGAAACCTTCGATGAAGAAGAACCAAATAACGATCAACTGATTCCAATTGTTGGTTGTGAATTTTTCATTTCTAACAGATACGAACAAAAGCAATTTACAAAAGATGATCCGGACAGACGGACGCAAATGGTGTTGCTGGCAAAGGATTTCAATGGTTATAAAAACTTGATCAAACTTTCCAGTATTGGTTTTCAAAAAGGATTTTATTTCGGCGTCCCAAGGATCAGCAGAGAATTGATCTCTCAATATAAAGAAGGCTTGATTGCCTTGACTTCCGGAATTAATGGCGATATTCCAAATACAATTTTAAATATCGGAGAACAAAAAGGGGAAGAATTGTTCCAGTGGTGGAAAGAAGAATTTGGCGATGATTTTTATGTTCAGATCCAAAATCACGATTTGCCCGAGGAGGAGCATTTGAATGAAGTTTTACTTCAATTTGCTGATAAATATAATGTCAAGATCTTAGCTCAAAACGAAACGTATTACACTAATAAAGACGATGCAAATATTCAAGACATTTTGGGTTGTATCAAAGATGGTGAGAAGCAATCAACACCTGTTGGGAAAGGCTTTGGCAAGAGAAAAGGTTTGACGACCAAAGAATATTACATCAAAAGTCAAGATGAATTAAAACAAGCGTTTCTAAACTATCCTGACGCTTTCGAAGCTTACGAGGAATTTTTAGGAAAGTTCAAACCTTACACTTTGAAGCGTGATGTTTTACTTCCAAAGTTTGATATTCCCACGGAATTTCTGGATTCTGAAGATGAAAAAGATGGCGGAAAACGGGGTGAGATGGCTTATCTCAGACATTTAACTTACGAAGGGGCGAATAAACGTTATCCAGTTATTACACCAGAAATTCAGGAGCGATTGGATTTTGAATTGGAAGTTATTGCCAACACAGGTTATCCAGGTTACTTTTTGATCGTTCAGGATTTCTGTAACGAGGCGAGAAATATGGGCGTTTCCGTAGGTCCTGGTCGTGGATCGGCAGCTGGATCGGCAGTTGCTTATTGTATTAAAATCACGAATGTTGACCCCATCAAATATGACCTCCTTTTTGAGAGATTCCTAAATCCAGAAAGGGTTTCGATGCCCGATATCGATATCGATTTTGATGATGAAGGCCGAGATAAAGTCATCAAATGGGTGGTTGAAAAATATGGTCAGGAACAAGTGGCACAGATTATTACTTATTCTGTTTTGGGTGGAAAATCGGCGATCAAAGATGCTGGTCGAGTTCTCGATCTATCAATTCCGGAAACGAATATGATTGCTAAACTCATTCCGCCAAGTCCCGGAATGAACATTGCAAAAGCGCTTGCTAAATACGATAAGCTGAAACCTGAGGATCAACAACTGGTAGATGAGATGAAGTTCATTCTTTCCAACTCAGATGATTCGAGATTTTCTGTCTTGGAAAGTGCGAAGAAAATGGAAGGTTGCATCCGAAATACAGGGATTCACGCTTGTGGTGTGATCATTACGCCGGAACCTGTGAGTAATTTGGTTCCGATTACGATTGCGGCGAAAGATGCAGATATTTTGGTTTCTCAATTTGATAACTCGGTGGCGGAAGATGCTGGTCTTTTGAAGATGGATTTCCTTGGATTGAGGACTTTGACCATTATTAAAGATGCGGTGAAACTTGTTAAAGAACGTCACGGCGTTGATATTGATCCTGATGAAATTCCTTTGGACGATGCCAAAACATATCAATTATTTAAGGATGGAAAAACGATCGGAATTTTCCAATACGAGAGTCCGGGAATGCAAAAATATATGCGTGAACTGAAACCAACAGTTTTCGCCGATTTGATTGCGATGAACGCACTTTATCGTCCAGGTCCAATTAAATATATCCCAAATTTCATTAATAGAAAACACGGAACCGAGGAGATTATTTACGATTTACCGGAAACTCAAGAATATCTGGAAGAAACTTACGGAATCACCGTTTATCAAGAACAAGTAATGCTTCTGTCTCAGAAACTGGCCAATTTCACAAAAGGTGAAGCCGATACTTTGAGAAAAGCGATGGGTAAAAAACAGATAGAGGTCCTTAATAAAATGTACCCAAAATTCATTGAAGGCGGAAGGAAAAACAACCTCGATGAAGAACGACTTGAGAAGATCTGGAATGACTGGAAAGCCTTTGCAGAGTACGCTTTCAACAAATCCCACTCTACTTGTTACGCCTGGATCGCTTATCAAACTGCTTATCTGAAAGCCAATTATCCGGCGGAATATATGGCGAGTGTGATGAGTAACAACATTAATAATACCGCTTCCATCACAATGTTTATGGAGGATTGTAAAGCAATTGGCGTCGATGTTTTAGGACCGGATGTGAATGAATCTCAATATAAATTCTCTGTAAACGAAAAAGGACAAATCCGTTTTGGATTGGGCGCAATCAAAGGAATTGGTGAAGGTCCGAGTGAAGCGATTGTAACATTCAGGAAAGATGGAAGATATAAGAATATCTATGATTTCTTTGAGAGAATCCCGCCTTCGCAAGTGAATAAAAGGGTGGCGGAAAGTTTGGTTACAGCCGGAGCTTTTGACGAGTTGGACACTTACCACCGTGGACAATATTTTGACATTGATACAGCTGGAAGAACCAATATCGAACGCCTTTCCCGTTACGGACAAAGTTTCCAGGACAGTAAAAATGAAATGGACAATTCTCTGTTTGCAGATTTTGCCGATGAAGTTCAGATCGAGCAACCGAAACTTTTGCCTTGCGCCGAGTGGCCGAATATGCATAAACTCAATAAAGAAAAGGAGATAATTGGATTCTATCTGTCAGCGCATCCTTTGGACGAGTTCAAATATCAGTTCAAATTTATGCAAGGTGTTCTGTCTAAAAAAGCAATCCTTGACGAGAAAAAAGACGATGTCCCTGTTTTGGATGAAGTGATCCCGATTTTGGAAACTGATAATACGCCTGACGAAGAAGTTCCAGACCTTCTGGTTTCTGACGAAGTTGGGTTGGAAGATGAAATCATCGAAGAATCCGGAAAGAAAGCGGAACCAAAAGGCAATTTCAATTTCTTGAATCTGGATGAAGTAGAAGCTTTCAAAGACCTGGCATTTCCTCCAAAAGCGCCGGAACTTTTTGAAGAGAAGAAAAGTTGGAAGGACAAGATGAATGAAAAAGACAATACAAAAGAATACACTGTTTCCGGATTGATCACAGAATATCGTGTGGCAGATGGTTATAGAAGTGGTGAAAAAGTTGCCTTTGTTTTATTGGAAGATTATACTGGCTCCTACTCTTTCCGTTTGGGTGACAGAGATTATATGAAATTAAAGGACAAATTGGAAGTTCAGCGTTTTGTCATTATGAAACTCAAATTCTCGCAAGGGAAAGACGGACGTGTTTTCGTGAACGTGAATGATGTTTTGGAACTGAAGGAAGCTTTTGACAAGTTTGCAAGAAGCTTATCTATTGTAGTTCCATTGGATTCTTTACGTAAAACCGATATCGAATTCTTTAAAGAAAAAATAATTGAGAATCACGGCGAGCAAAAACTTAATTTCTTCATCAAAAACCCAGAAGATGAATCTGTTTTGGAAGTAGTTTCGATGAAACATCATATTAATATTAATGAAGAGCTTTTGGAGGTCATACATTCTATTAATAATTATGAAGTATTTTTGAACTAAATATTTAAGACGTTGATAGATATTAGGGAAGCTGTTATTAATGGCTTCCTTTTTTTTGTAAATTTTCTACCGTGGCTTTCGGATCATTAGAATTTAAAAGAAAGGTAAAAAAAATGAAAATCTCAATTTTAACTATAGTAACAAAAATACAAAATATAATCAGATGATTAAAAAAGCACTTTATCATTTATCAGAATTAAACTAATACAATATAAATCACAAATTAAAAAGAAAATAGATGAAATTATACCAATCTGATATTTTTATCAATTTTATATGAAAAGTTTGCATATTTAAAAAATTAATTACTATTTTTGGAAGATTAATATAAATTAAATAATTATGAAAAAACTTTTACTCACGTGCTCTTTAGCACTAGGTTTTTATGCTAGCGCACAAACAACAGTAGTTTTCGAAGATGGCTTCGAAACTTACACGGATTTTGCGATAGCGAACATCGGCAGTTGGACATTGAAGGACATTGATCTTAAGACGACCTATGGCATCACTCAAGGTGGAGCTGCAGTAGCTTTTGCTAACTCAGGCGCAGCAAAATCTTTTCAAGTTTTTAATCCTTCCGCTACAACACCAGCATCTACTGGATCCGGTTTTACGCCTAAAACAGGAAACAAAACATTGGTATGTTTCAACGCAACATCAGCACCTTGGAATGATGACTGGTTGATCTCTCCTCAAATTTCTATGGTAGCAACAGGAACTTCAGCAGTAAGCTTCTGGGCTCTATCTGCGCATCCAGATTATGGCGCTGAAAAGTTCCAAATTTTAGTATCCACCACAGGAACAGACGTAGCAAACTTTACAGCCATTTCTCCTGTAGTCGTTACTCCGGCAGATACAACATGGCACGAGTACTCGTATGACTTAACAGCATACGCTGGACAACAAATCTACATCGCTATTCGTTGTACTTCAGACGATCAATTTGCATTGTCAATTGACGATTATAAAGTAACAAATACAGCTCCTGCAACAGTAGCGCCAGATTGCGCAACCTTAACTGCTCCAACAAACGGAAACACCACAGTTGTACCAGGTAGCACAACATTATCTTGGTCAGCACCTACTACAGGAGGAAGTGCAACAAGCTATGATGTATTTTTTGGTACAACAGCGAACCCTACTACTCTATTAGGTAATGTATCCGGTACATCTACTACCGCAACAGTTGCTCCGTCCACTACATACT
>JAGNPP010000172.1 GCA_017989575.1 Chryseobacterium sp. | reverse complement strand
CACCCGGCTTACCACTTCCAGATGCATCTGTCCGTTGTACTCTATCCAATAATGATAGGTTTTGTAAAGCACTTCTGCCGGTTCCGACGGATTCTTTGCATAAGATGTGCTTTGAAGATCTTTTTTATCCAGCTTTGGTGTATCCAAAAATTTATACTGTCCAAAAATGGATACAACAAAACAGCTTAATAATAATTGCAAAAATTTGGTTTTCATTCTTTATCTATGTTTTTAAAGTTTGGTTATTAGGATTTTGGTGTGGTCTATTTTATTGGTTTTTTTTCTAAAATTAATATAATCTGAAATCTTATCTGCGGAAAAAGTTCCCTTCTTCAGCATAAATTTTCTTTTAACCAACAATTTTTTGTCCTGAGGAATGAACTCCAAAGAAAAACTTCCGAACTCCGATTCTATTTTTACAGGAGCCATCGCTTCTGAAAATTTGTAATTCTCCGGAATCGAATATTCAATTTCATAATCATCGGTAAAACCAAAAGGAACTTCTATCGGTAATTTTCGATCTGTGCTTTCCAGGTGGAAATCTGAATCCAAGAAAGGAATCGCACGGAAGTAAATATCGGATCCCAAAGATTTGGAATAATTGTTTGCTTTAAAATTCAAATCGAAATTAATCTTGGCAGCATCTCTGTCATTTTTAAGATTTTTCAAATCGATGTCAGAAAACTGAAGATAGTCGTAGCGCCTTTTCAGTGCATCTTTTTGCTCCTTCGGCGATAGTGAAACCAACTGCAAAGTCATATCATACAAACCTCCTGAGAAATAAAAATTAGACGAAACATCCAACGTGTTATCCGCCGAAATGTTGGCTTTGATTCTCAAAACTTCCCGATTGTTTTCGGAAGTTGATTTGGGTGTATCGGTAATCTCTGCCACATTATCTTTTACCATAATTACATTTCGATCCATTGTCCCGTAGCTCAAATGGTTGAAAGCGATATTCTGAGATGTATTTTCCAACCAAATGTTTCCGTTTTCCGTTGGAACGCAGAGAATCACGTGATTGCCATCCATTTTTGGAAAATCTTTATCAAAAACCTTGATGGTCTTATCACTATAAATGACGGAATAATAAGAAGGAATTCCCGCTGCTTTCAGTAGAACTCTCATATAATTGGTCAATGCTTTGCAGTCACCATAACCTTTTCTACGCACGTCATCCGCAGGCATCGGTTGCCAACCGCCAATTCCAATCGCCACAAAAACATAGCGGGTTTTGCCCTGCATATACTGATAAATTTTTTGAACTTTTTCGGAAACTGTTCCATGCAGATTTAGAGCGTCCACCTCTGCCTGAATCTCGGGCGTGATTTTGGAAACTGGCTCCAGCAAACCTTGATACCAAGTTGCAAAACTATTCCAATTCGAAAAGTCGCCGCAAACGCCTTTCAGACAAGCTCTGTCTAATGCAAATTCTACCTTGGAAACCACGGTTCTCAATTCTGGTGAGTGATTTTCATCTTTATAAGCTGGGATATTTTTGTACGACGCTTTTACTAGATTATCAGATTCTGAGATTTCTGCTTTTCCGAAAATAGTTTCGGTCACTTTCTTTCGGAGTTTGATGCCAGATTCATTTTTGAATTCTACGCCCCAGTTTTCCACCGAAATATTCTCAGCAATGTACGGTTGCAAGACTTGTAAAAATACCGTATCCGACGATCTTTCTGTAAAAGTAGTTTCTATAGTGTAAGGAAAAACCGGCTGGATGATTTTCATCGCCAGAGCACGATCATCTGAATACAAAAAGGAATCATCTGATTGCGCAATATCATTCAAATCACTTTTGGAATAAGTTTTTATAACTCTTCCAAAAGCGTCGAAAATTTTGATCTTAATATCAGAAATCTTTGTGTGTTTATCATACGGAATGTAAACATACGACACATTATCACCAGCCTTATTGAGAATAGAAACTGCAATTTTTTTCTTAGAATCTATTTGATTTTCGGACTTAATGATGTACGAAGAAGAATTGTCACGAACGACGGCATTGGCGTCTTTCTTAAGCTCTTCCGGCAAATCTGAAATGGCATAATTCTGTGAAAAAGTCTGGATGGACATTAACACAAATACGGTTATTAGTTTTTTCATTTTTTTTGAGGAATTAATTCCCTGCGGCGGGTACAAAAACCCTTTGTGCCAGTTCCTGATCGAAAAGGTACAATGCAGATGGATTGTCTTTCACCATTTTAATTTTCGAAACCAAAGTAGATGCACTAGATTCCTCCTCCACTTGCTCATTGATGAACCATTGTAAGAAACTGGTGGTAGAAAAATCGCTTTCTTCATTCGCCGCTTTCACGATGTTGAAAATACTTTTCGTCACCAATCTCTCGTGATCCAATGCTTTTTCAAAAATCTCCTGCGCGTTGTCGAATTCGTGCGGTGGTTTTGGAACTTCATTTAAAATAATTTTTCCGCCTACATCATTCACATAATCAAACATTTTGTCTGCGTGCATCAATTCTTCTTTGGATTGGACTCGGAAATAATTTCCGATTCCTTCCAAATCCTGAGCGTAGAACCAAGCACTCATCGAAAGATATAATTGCGCGGCGTATTGTTCTTTTGTGATTTGCTCGTTGACAAGTGTAACTATTTTTTCTGAGACCATAACTTTTTGTATTAATTTTTTATATTTTAACTTTAAAACTCAAATATAAAAAAAAGAGCCGTTAAAATTAACGACTCTTACTAAAACTAACCACAAAATAACATATTACTTAACTACCGCTGCATCAACCTTCCTTCTATCTTTGAAATTGGCTTTTCTCTCAGCCATTTTTTTCGCCTTCATTTCCTTGTATTTGTTGAATTGATCTGGCGTCAGGATTTTCTGCATTTCCGCTTCATTCTGTTTCATCTTCTGCATTCTATCTTCTTTCTTCGCTGCAAAATCTGCTTTTCTATCTACTGCTTTTTTCTCGTGCAATGTTTTCAACTGTAGAACTTGCGCATCTGTAAGATTCAATTCTTGTTTCATTTTTTGAAGATGCTCAGCTTTTTTCTGAGTGTGATCTCCGCTTATAGATTTTGATTGCTGTGCAAATCCGAAAACTCCTAATCCAAGAAATGCGGCGCTTAAAATTAATTTTTTCATTTTAAATTGATTTTTAATATTAATAAATTTTATCTGTTTGTTTGATGTCTAATAAATAATAAAGTTAATCTAAGAAATTATAAAATTTTGTTAAATTCCCAAATCAACTTATCTTGAAGTCAATCTCATTCCAGAATTTCTGTTTCCGTTGTCAGATTTTGGAGACGCATTTCTTTGTCCGCCGTTACTTCTATTTTCAATTTTTCTCTCAGAATTTTGATTTTGTCTGATGCCATTATTCTGATTTCTCGTTCCTTCATTTTTAATCGCTGGAGCAGATTGCGTTCTGATGTTTCCATTTCCGTTTCTCACGCCACCTTGGTTTCTGATTCCGGAATTATTTTCAGTTCTCATTCCACCAATTTGAGAAGAATTTCTTGTTCCGTCGATGTTTTTTCCATTGGCACCACTTCTAGTTGGTTGCGTGCGCATTCCATCATTTCTGTTCGGTTGAATCATATTTTGATTTCTGCCAATCGTTCTGAAACCTTCCTTGAAATTCCCTTTATTGACTTTGTAAACATTAATATTCACATTTCTGTAAATTGGTCTCACCTGATACCTTCTTCCATAGAAATTCACATTTCGGTTTCTGTAAAATACAAATGGACTCGCGCCTCGGAAATAAACATTTTGATAAACTACGAAAATCCTTGGTCCCAAAATATTTTGCAAAGCATAGAATCTGTCATAATACCATCTGTCCGGATTCCATCTGTAATAAGAATTCCAAGCATTGTAAGAAGCGAATCTGTTATTCAGCATCATAATCTGCTCTATCTGAAACGGACTCAAACGATTTTGCATAAAAAACTGATCCCAATTCACATTGTAAACCGCTTTTCTGTAGTCATTATAGTAACCTTGGTAATATTGGTCTGGATAATAATCCGTTGGATAGTTGTAATAATAATCCTCAGGATAATCGTAAGAATTATCATAATACTCGTATCCGTTGTATTCGTTTGGATAAGTATCGTAGTAATCTTGAGCAGAAATTAATCCTCCAAAAATTATAGCTAGGGTAAAAAATATCTTTTTCATTTTATTTGATTTAAAAATTAAAACCGAAAGTCATCTTTTGTTTCTAATGAAACTTTCTACCTTTTGGATATTGGATAAGAATAAAAGTTAAAGTCTGCCGAATTAATATTTTTAAAATCAATGATAAAATTGAGATTAATGATTGATTATCAATGATATTATTTTTTTAATGGAAAAAGAAAACCCCTTCAGAGTTTGAAACTCTGAAGGGGTTTGTGTGTAAACTTTGTCAAAAATTTGAAACTTTGGCTTTCGCCGAATCTTTGATTTGAAAAACAATGTTTGGATGACAAAACCCATAGCCCCGATTGCAGTGGAAATCCTTTTTTGCTTGCATTCCAATGAATACTTATGACAAATGGTGAAGCAAAAAAGATTGCAACGGAAAGCGGGATTTAGCTCCTAAAAAACTTTGTCAAAGATTAAAACTTTGACAAAGTGGGATTAATATCTTCCGCTCGCTTCTATCCAGCCAGCAATTTTCTGATTGAAATCTTTTTGCTCTTTCAAATCTTCCAATTTCAAATGCATTCTGTAACGCCAATAATGTGGAAAAACCGCAGGATTGTTGATTCTTTCATCATCCATATTCGGATTCATCAAGTTGTCATCTGTTGCCAAAAATTCCTGAATTGGAAAAATCGCCAACATCGCTTCTGTGAAAAGATGCTGTTTCATAATCATTTCCGACAGATCCGGCGTCAAATCCCAAGGTGCAGTTCCGTATTGTCCCAATTGTTGATTGAAATATTTCTGAGTCAAGTTTCTGTCCTCGTGCCACCATTGTCTCAAGGTAGAACTGTCGTGAGAAGAAGCCGTAACCACATTCAAATAACTTGCATTTTTCGGGTCGTAGAAAGGAATATTGTCTGATGGCATTCTTTGAACTTTCAAAGCGGTGATTGCCAATTTATCCATCACCACAGGCACAGAATCTGGAACCAAACCAAGGTCTTCACCACAAATCAACATCGTTGTAGAATTCAATAATGCAGGCAATTTTTCCATTGCTTTTTGATACCAAAGTCCATCTTGACGTTTGAAGAAATAATCATTGTAAACATCGCTCAACTTCGCTTTTTCCCAATCTGCCAAATATTTGTAAGATGAAGTTTTAGCGATATTGAATCTCGGATGATAAACAATTCCATTCTCAGTTTCTTCAGTCAAAAACAAAACGTTTCCAGCTAAAGAAATAAGTTTTTCTTCTGCCCAATCCCATTTTTCCTTTTTGAAATAATCGGTTAATTTTCTCTGCGTATCAAATTCCGGTTTGAAAGTGTAAGTCCCATTAAAATGGTTATCAAAGAAATGATTTTGGATTTTTTCCTTTGATTCTCCAAAATTCTCCCAAAGAATCGGTTCATTCACAAATGGTTTCACATAACGGTCAAAGCTGAAAGGAATCTGTCTGTCAGAAAACTCTCTCTCGGTTACAGGAACGGCTGGATAAAAATAACCCAACAGACCTTGCGTGGCAGAAATCGGCATTCTCCAAATTCTAAAGAATCCAAGAATGTGATCGATTCTCATCGCGTCAAAATATTGTTCCAAAACTTTGAAACGTTTTTTCCACCATTGGTAATCGTCGGCTTTCAT
>JAGNPP010000171.1 GCA_017989575.1 Chryseobacterium sp. | reverse complement strand
TGGAAAAACTGGTTTCATTAATTTGCAACCAAAGCAAACCATCTACGGCATTACAAAACAATATAAAATCTCTGAAGCAGATCTTAGAAAACTAAACCCAGATTTGGATTCTCACACCAAAATTGGCGATAAGATCATTTTGCCTTTAGAGAATATTGAGAAATATGCTGATTCTACACCAACAGCAGTTGTTCAAACTACAACAACGACTACGACAGAAAAACCTGCCGAAGTAAAAACAGTGACTAAAACTGAACCCGCTTCTCAAGACAAAGGTTTGTACGTGGTGCAGGCAAAAGATAATTATTACAAAATCTCTAGACAATTCAACTTGACTCAGAAGCAGTTGTTTGCTCTGAATCCAGGTTTGGAATCCGCAGGCTTGAAACCTGGTGAAGCGATTAGAGTTTCTGGTTCAGATTCTGTGGCTAGTTCTTCCAATTCTATCAAGGTTGAAGATAATTCCCAAAGTACGACAACATCGGCTCCAGTGACGAAAACAGTGAGTTCTCAAAACACAGCTTCCAATGTGACCTACACCGCAACATCGACTTTCACGGAAGACGATTTTGTGACATATTCCGTTCAAAGTGGCGACACGATGTTCAGCATTATGAACAGATTCAACGTGACTTTGGATCAAATGATTGCATTAAATCCAAATCTTTCCGATGGTTTGAAAGCTGGAATGACTTTGAAAATCAAGAAGCAAGATCCAATGTATTCCAAAAAAAGTGGCGATGTTTTGAGTGTTGTTTTGATGTTGCCTTTCGGTTTTGATGCCAACGACGCGAAGTACAGAACGCTGTCTATGGATTTTTTGACAGGCGCTAAATTGGCGGCTGAAAGAAATGCAAAGACGGGACAAAAACTGGACATCAAAGTGGTGGATGCAGGAAACGAAACGACTTTCAAAAATAGCCTTTCGCAAATCAATCCGGACAATACGGATTTGATAGTTGGGCCTTTTTTCAAATCGAGTGTTTTGGAAGTTCTTAGATTTGTGAATGATAAAAAGATTCCTGTGGTTGCGCCTTTTGCCAACTCAGAAGACCTTTTTGATTATAGTAATTTGATTATTATCGAAACCGAAAATTCTGTTTATTCAGACAGAATTGTGAAAGAAGTTTCTCAGGTTTATAAAGATCAAAAAATCTATATTGTTGCAGATAATTCCAAAGCCAATGCAAACGCAATAAAAGTTGGTTTGGAGAAATCTTTGTCTAAGGCTAATATCGTTATTGTAAATTCATCAAACGAAATTCAGTTAGAGAACAATATGATGACGGGACAATCTGTTCCTGTGATCGCAGTTTTGGCTGATGATGATGAGTCTGCAGGAAGTGCTTTTGCTTCAAAAATCATCAACCTTGGAAAACAAACCGAAGGCGTAAAAGCATTCAGTATGTTCTACAATCCAAGTTTTGAGAAAAATGTAGATGATCTTTCAAAAGCAAGTTTGGTTTATCTAATGGACAGAAAAATCAATTACGATGGCGATTTCGAAAAACAAGTTCTTGCAGATTATAAAGCAAAATATTGCAAATCACCATCAAAATATGCTGTAATTGGATTTGATGTGATGAACGATATGCTGACGCGAGAAAACAAAAAAGGCGAGATCTTCAAACAAATTGGAAAATCACAAACGCAACTTGCAACAAAATTCGAATTTGTAAAAGCAAAACCAAACGGTGCATACATCAACAATGGTTACAGAGTTGTAAGATTAATGCAGTAGATTATAGTTGATAAGCGATGAATGATAAGTGATTCAGGATTCATTCATCCAATCTTTGTTAAGTTTTACGCCTTTGTGAACTTAAAAACATTTAGTAGTTAAAAAAAAACTTTGTGGACTTTGTGTTCCAAAAATTAAGAATAAAATTTAAAACACTGATGAATAATCATTTATCATTCATCAGTCATCATTTATAAAAATATATGAAAGCACTTGTATTTCCTGGTCAGGGTTCACAATATGTAGGAATGGGAAAAGAATTGTACGATTCCCGAAGAGATGTGAAAGACTTGATGGATTCTGCCAATGAGATTCTCGGTTTCGACCTTGTTTCAATTATGTTCAATGGGACAGACGAAGACCTTAAAAAAACGAGCGTTACCCAACCTGCGATTTTCCTACACTCTGTTGCGGCGGTAAAAGTTGCCAATGGTTTGGGCGCAGAAATGGTTGCAGGACATTCTTTGGGAGAATTTTCCGCTTTGGTTGCCAATGGCGTTTTGTCTTTCGAAGACGGACTGAAGTTGGTTTACGAAAGAGCTCAGGCAATGCAAATGGCTTGCGACATCAATCCAAGTTCTATGGCTGCAATTCTCGGTTTGGAAGATTCCAAAGTGGAAGAGATTTGTGCGGCAATCGAAGGAATTGTGGTTCCTGCGAATTACAACTGTCCTGGGCAATTGGTAATTTCTGGTGAAACCACGTCTGTAGAAAAAGCTTGTGAAGCTTTGAAAGCTGCTGGTGCAAAAAGAGCTTTGATCTTGCCTGTAAATGGCGCTTTTCATTCACCTTTGATGATGCCGGCGCAAGAAAGATTGGCTGCGGCGATTGAAAAAACTAATTTCCGTAAAGCGACAATTCCGGTTTATCAAAACATCACGACAACTGCGGTTTCTAACCCAGATGAAATTAAGAAAAATCTGATTGCGCAATTGACAGGTCCTGTAAAATGGACACAAAGTGTGCAAAATATGATAAAAGACGGTGCAAGTAACTTCGTAGAAGTTGGCCCCGGAAAAACGCTTCAAGGTTTGATCAAGAAAATCAATTCTGAAGTTTCTGCATCTTCAGCGATGTAAAATTCGACTGATTTGAAAATTAATTAAATAAAAATTTCCATAAATGAACAGGATATTTTCACCCGGAAAGCTGATGCTGACCTCAGAATATGTTGCTGTTGATGGTGCTCTTGTTCTCGCTGTTCCCACAAAGCTAGGACAAGAGCTTTTTTTTACTGAAAATATCGACCAAAAAACATTGATTCATTGGCAGGCTTATCATCAAAACCAATTATGGTTAGATGCAAAGATTGATTATAGAAATTGGGAAATCCAAGAAACCAATAATCAAAAAGCCACAGAATTTATTCTTAAGGTTCTCAAAAATGTTCAGAACCTTTCTGAGACAAAATTCAAAAATAATATCTCTTATCACTTAAAAACAAATCTTCAATTTCCATCCGATTTCGGGCTTGGAAGCAGTTCTACTTTGATGAGCAACTTGGCAGAATGGGCAGACATTGATGCATTTATTTTGAATGAAGAAAGCCTCGGCGGAAGCGGTTACGATGTTGCTGTTGCCAAAGAAAAGTCTGCAGTTCTCTACAGTCGATTTCCCGAGAGAACTTATCATAAAATTAATTTCGATCCTAGTTTTAAAGACGAGCTGATTTTCATTCATCTCAATCAAAAACAGGATACGCGGGAAGGAATTTCTCATTACAAGTCAAAGCCAACTTCAACGGAATTAATCAATGACTATTCTAAATTAACCGAAAAGATTGTAAACAGCCAGAATTTGGAAGAATTTTCACAATTGATGACCATTCACGAGCAAAAACTGTCCGATTTTCTCGGAATCCCAACCGTGAAAGAAAAATATTTCCAAAATTGTCCCAGCTTTGTCAAAAGTTTGGGAGCTTGGGGTGGAGATTTCGTTCTTGCATCCAAATTTGGAGATTATGAAAGCTATTTTAAAAAGCTTGGTTTTTCGAAAATCTTCTCTTGGAGTGAGTTAATTAATTGATTATTAATTAATTGTAAATTTTTATTAAACTGATGAAAGTCATTTTATAAAAACTTTGATAATTGGCTGATATTTTTACATTTGTCGCAACACCTTTAATCTTCAAAAAAAATTAAAAATGGACAAGTTAAAATCTTATCTCGAGCGTCAAGGTATTTTTGACGTCAAAGAAATCATTCACAATCCCACTTACGAAGAAATTTTCCAGGCAGAGATGAATCCAAGCAATTCTGGTTTTGCAAAAGGAATTTTGACAAAATCTGGTGCTGTAGCTGTAAAAACCGGGATTTTTACCGGCAGATCTCCAAAAGACCGCTACATTGTGAACGACAGCGTTACAAAAGATACGATCTGGTGGGATGGAACCATCAACAGACCAACTTCTGTAGAGATTTTTGATGAGTTAAAAGATATTGTGACCAATGATCTTTCAAACGAAAAACTTTATGTTGTGGATACCTATTGTGGTTCCAACGAAGACACAAGATTGAAAGTAAGATTCATTACCAAAGTGGCTTGGCAAGCGCATTTTGTGATGAATATGTTCATCCGTCCTTCCAATTATGACCTTCAAAATTATGGTGAACCAGATTTTGTGGTCATCAATTCTTCCGAATCTGTGAATCCAAATTGGGAACAACACGGACTCAATTCTGAGGTTTTCGTAATGTTTGATTTGACGAAAAAAATGCAGATCATCGGCGGAACTTGGTACGGCGGTGAAATGAAAAAAGGAATGTTCGCGATTATGAATTATTACCTTCCACTGAAAGGAATGGCTTCAATGCATTGTTCCGCAAACGTAGGTGAGAAAGGCGATGTTGCCGTTTTCTTCGGACTTTCTGGAACTGGAAAAACGACACTTTCGGCAGATCCAAAAAGATATTTGATAGGTGACGATGAACACGGTTGGGACAACAATGGCGTTTTCAATTACGAAGGTGGTTGTTATGCAAAAGTGATTGACCTTAGTAAAGAAAAAGAACCGGATATCTATGGAGCGATCAGAAGAGATGCACTTTTGGAAAATGTAATTACGGATGATGAAGGAAATGTAGATTATACCGACGGATCTATCACAGAAAACACGAGAGTTTCTTATCCAATTTATCACATTAGCAAGATTGTTTTACCTTCTAAAGCTGGTCACGCAAGCAAAATCATTTATTTATCAGCCGATGCTTTCGGAGTTTTGCCTCCTGTTTCTATTTTGACAGAATGCCAAGCGCAATATCATTTCCTTTGTGGTTATACTTCCAAATTAGCGGGAACAGAACGCGGAATTACAGAGCCAACGCCATCTTTTTCTCCAGCATTTGGTGAGGCATTTTTGACACTTCATCCAACGATGTATTCCAAAACTTTGATTGGTAAAATGAAGGAACACAATGCGAAAGCTTATTTGGTAAACACTGGCTGGAACGGAACGGGCAAAAGGATTTCTTTGAAAGATACAAGAGCAATCATCGATGCAATCATTGACGGAAGCATTGATAAAGCAGAAACAGACCACGTTCCGATTATGAATTTGGAATTCCCAACTTCTCTTCCGAATGTTTCCGAACATATTTTGGACCCAAGAGATACTTATGAGAATAATTCTGATTGGGAGAAAAAAGCGAAAGATCTGGCAAAAAAATACATCAAATATTTTGAGCAATTTGCCGATAACGACGAAGCGCGTGAACTGATTTCTTCTGGTCCGGTTTTGTCAGAAGTTCATCAAGATTAATTTTAAAATAATTGTTAAAGACTAAACGCTTCCAATTCGGAAGCGTTTTTTTTATTCTAATAATTTTCCATCTTGCTGTAGGATTGTTTTACCTTTTTGTTCGACAGTCAATGAGATTTCCTGTACGTCTTTTTCGCCGATAATTCCTCTGTAAATCTCATAATTGTATTCTCCTTTTTTGAAAATGATGGTGTGATTTCCGCCACTTCCTTCCATTCTGACAGTTCCGTTAGTTAAAATCAAATCGGGTTTTGAAGTTTCGGATTTAC
>JAGNPP010000170.1 GCA_017989575.1 Chryseobacterium sp. | reverse complement strand
CGGAACCGAATATGCTGCAAATGGGGTAACAGACGAAGAATTGATACTCGAATAATAATCACTCGTATTGCTCACCGCCAAAGAACTTACCGATGGAATAAAATTAAAATACATAATATTTAAGTTATCAATAAATTCCGTCAACATCGGACTTCCGTTTGCTGCAGCGGCAAATTCATTGAGGTTAAATCTTCCTCCCGGAGCTGAATCTAAACCATCGCTTGTTGCAGGAGATCTTGAACTTGCTGCACTATCATAAAATGTAAACCAAAATAAAATCCACTGCTGTCCTCGGAAACGGCTCACTTGTGCAGTTTGATTTTTTAAAGGCGTAAAATTCACCTCAATAATCGCTCGTTGCGTACTCGAAGAATTGAAAGTATGGTTCATCACCGACATTCCTGGAGTTCCGGTCTTGGCTCCATTTCCAGCTCCATTGCTGATGGCTACATTTCTGGTGGTTTGCGGAAAACCCATTGTATTCAATTCATTCTGGAAAGGTGTTCTGTAATTGGGCGATCCAGCCGGTAATAATTTGGTGGTATCAAATTCTGTGGAACTTCCACTTTGCAAATGACCTTCAAAATGATCGAGCAACATTTCCCTTGCAGCCGGACTTTTCAGCATTCCGTTTACAATTCCTTGCATCGTAACATCTTCTAAAGCTCCAAAAGCCATATAATTAAAAAGATGCTGAAAACCGAGCGGAACATTGGCACCCAAATGCGGAGAATCGAATGACAAATACAGTCGAGAATCGTGATTCAGATTATTTTGTTCCATATATCTAAGTGCATAACGAGAAATTAAACCGCCCATACTTGGTCCAATCACCACATTTTTTGCAGTTCCGATTTTTTGAGCATTAATTTGATTCATTAATTCTACCAAAATCATCGCATTCCTTTGAATATAATCTACACCACCGTCAATAATCGTTGTGGTACTCGGTCTTGTGTAAGTTGGGAAATTTAAAACGATAATATCGTAACCTTGGGCACGAATATGATCTCCCAAATTTTGGTTCTATCCATAATTTAATAATTGATAGATTGCGCTTGTGTTTCTGCTGTCTCCGGGATCGAAACCATCAACTAAAATAATCGGTTTATCTAAAACTCCATTCGTGGTATCTAAGAAAATTTCATACTCGCCAATTCCGTTGAATGCGGTAGTTTCGCCATAACCTTTGTAAGGAATCGTGGAAGAAATATTGGTTACAACATTGGGCTGAAGCTGAGTTTTTCTATTTTCATCAGCTCTTTTCTGGTATTGAACATCGATATTAAAGGATTGCGAAATCGTAGTTCCATTGGTAAAATGAATTTTATATGAAACAGTTTGCTCTCCGTTCTCATTGAAATATAAAATGAAATCTTGGTCAATATTGATTTTTTTCCAAATGTTGTTGTTTTTAATTTCGATAAAATCAACCACTCTTTTTGAAGCATTGAAAATTAAATTGCTTTTCAAATTGAAAGTAACATTTTTCTCTTTTGTTTTTGCTAAAATTGTTCCTAATAAATTGACTTGGTTTTGGTCTAAAACATTTTTTGCAGAACCGGAAATTTCAATTTTATTAGCTTCATTTAAAAACACATTTTTAGCTTCTAATTCTGATGGTTTAATGTTTTCAAAATCGGCAATCAACAAAGACAAAGGAATGTAATTATTGATAAATCCGTCATCTGCATTTTTCTGAATCACAGCTAATTTTGGAAATCGCTGCAAAAAATCTGCCCGTTGAATTTCGTGATAAACTTGTAGAAAATAGTTGGTTGTAACTTTTTCAGTTTTCAGTTCGGTCGCTTTAGAAACGGGAAAAACCCTGTCGTAAAGGATTTTCGTTTCCGAATGTTTTTCTAAAGCATCATAATTTTGGGCGTTTATGAGTGAGAAAAAAAAGACACTCAGGAAATAGAAAATAAATTTTGTTTTCATCAAATATAGTTTGCGACTAATCTACAAATAATATTAACACGAAAAATTAAAATTTACCCATAACCCAAAAAGCAGCTTATTTTTTTATCATTAAAAGACCCAAACATTAATTCCATTAACTATTATAAGTTTAATAAATCACATTTCTTACATAATCACATCTTAAAAATTTAACTTAAAAAGATTCTACATAGTGTTGAGATAAGAAAATGGAAGTCTTACGAGAATAATTCTATGACATAAGTGTTTCAAATTAAAATCTTTAAACAAAAAAAAGCTATCAAATATTTTGATAGCTTTCTATATTTTAGAAGTGTACTTTTACACTACTTTTTCTACTTGCATAAAACTTAATTCCATTGGAGTCTTTCTTCCAAAGATAAGAACAGAAACTTCAATTTTCTTTTTATCCTCAAGAATTTTTTCTATTGTTCCATTGAATCCGTTGAAAGGACCATCGATCACTTTAACGTTTTCTCCTACGATGAAAGGAATTTCTACATCTGTAGCAAATTCTGATAATTCATCCATTCTTCCGAGCATTCTGTTCACTTCAGATTTTCTCATTGGAACAGGCTCACCACCTTTAGTAAGACTCAAGAAAGAAATAACACCTGGGATATTTTTGATTACGTGAGGAACTTCTCCTACCAAATCCGCTTCTACCATTAGATAACCTGGATAATAAGGCTTTTCTTTAGGAACTTTTTTTCCATTTCTGATCTGGATAACTTTCTCCATAGGAATTACTACTTGAGTAACATAAGCATCCATTCCTAATCTTTGGATTTCGTTCTCGATGTAATTCTTTACTTTATTTTCCTGTCCGCTAATAGCTTTCAGCACATACCATTTCGATTCGCTCATAAGGAAAGTAATTTAGGATTAATTAAATAGATTGATAAACGTTGCAATAAAATTCTTGATAGTAACACTAAACAAAGAATCTACTCCAAATGTAAATAAAGCAAGTATAACTGTAGTTACTGCTACAACAATTGTAGAAGACTGCAAATCTGGCCACTTCGGCCACTCTACTTTATCTTTAAATTCTGTATAAGAACCTTTTAAAAAATCAACTAGTGAGCTCATTATTTTTTATTTGCACGGGCACAAGGATTCGAACCCTGATCAACGGTGTTGGAGACCGGTATCCTACCATTGGACGATGCCCGTAGATTAAAAAAGTTCCGTAAGTTTCCTTACGGAACTTTTATTATATTAAGATGATTAGTCTAAGATTTCAGTAACCTGACCTGAACCAACTGTTCTACCTCCTTCTCTGATCGCAAATCTAAGACCTACGTTAAGAGCGATTGGTTGCAACAATTCTACAGTGATCTCTAAGTTATCACCTGGCATTACCATTTCTACAACTTCTGGCAAGAAGATCTCACCTGTAACGTCAGTAGTTCTTACGTAGAACTGAGGACGGTACTTGTTGTGGAATGGCGTGTGACGTCCACCTTCTTCTTTAGAAAGAATATAAACAGATGCTTTGAATTTTTTGTGAGGTTTCACAGAATCCTTCTTAGCGATTACCATACCTCTCTTGATGTCAGTTTTTTCAATACCTCTCAACAATAGACCTACGTTATCTCCAGCTTCTCCTCTATCAAGGATCTTTCTGAACATCTCAACTCCTGTAATAGTAGAAGTCAATTTCTCATCACCCATACCAACGATATCAACTGGATCTCCAGTGTTGATAACACCAGCCTCGATTCTACCAGTTGCAACAGTACCTCTACCTGTAATAGAGAATACGTCTTCGATTGGCATCAAGAAAGGCTTATCAGTATCTCTTGGTGGTTGCTCGATCCAAGTATCAACAGCATCCATCAATTCTTCAACAGATTTGAACCATTTATCTTCAGAATCAACCGTAGCAGCAGTAGCAGCAGTAAGAGCTCCTAATGCAGAACCTTGGATTACTGGAGAGTTATCACCGTCGAAATCATAAGTAGACAATAGGTCTCTCAATTCCATCTCAACAAGCTCTAACAATTCTGGATCATCTACCATATCCACTTTGTTCATGAAAACAACGATTCTAGGTACGTTTACCTGACGGCAAAGTAGGATGTGCTCTCTAGTTTGAGGCATAGGACCATCTGTAGCAGCACATACAACGATAGCACCGTCCATTTGAGCAGCACCAGTTACCATGTTCTTTACATAATCCGCGTGACCTGGACAGTCAACGTGAGCGTAATGTCTCTTTTCAGTTTCGTACTCGATGTGAGCAGTATTGATAGTAATACCTCTTTCTTTTTCTTCTGGAGCAGAGTCAATAGCAGAGAAATCTTTTTTCTCAGCAAGACCTTTGCTAGCCAATACAGCAGAAATAGCTGCAGTAAGTGTTGTTTTACCATGGTCAACGTGACCAATAGTACCAATGTTCAAGTGGGGTTTGTTACGATTAAACGTTTCCTTTGCCATGATTTAATATTTATTAATTAATTATTTATCTTTTTTTCGGTTTGCAAATATAGCGATTTTTTGAATATCAAAAATATTTTTATTAAAAATTTCGATAATCAAAATCAAAAACTATAAGCAACACCAATTTTGTCTTGTGACCGTGCAAATTTACATAAAAAAATCAATTAAAAAAACTTCATTAAATCCAAGATTGCTTTTCTCTCGTATATTAATATGAAACTCTAAAAAATATTCTTATGAAAAAATTATTCAATTTTTGTTTAGCGACTTTCGCTATGGTCTCGGCAATGTCTTGCAACAATGATGATGACATGAATCCTATGCCAGAAGAACCTGTAACTGCCGGTCCAAACCAACTCACTTATGGACTGACCGAAAACAATGAATTGGTGGTTTTCAATGCCAACAGTCCAACCTCCTTCAGTTCGAAAACTGCTATTGCAGGTATTGCTACTGGGGAAAAATTGTTAAGCATTGATTTCCGACCAGCAACGGGAGAACTTTACGCACTTTCCAACGCAAGTAAGTTCTATATCATTAACACTGCAACTGCTACCTCAAGACCTGTAAGCACAACCGCCTTCACACCGGCAATCTCGGGAGCAATTGCTTCAATTGATTTCAATCCAACTGTGGATCGTATCAGATTGGTAACAAACACGGGACAGAACTTACGCCTAAATCCTGAAACGGGAGGTGTAGCGGCGACAGATGGCAGCATTGCCACAACTTCCTCAATCACTGGTATTGCTTACACGAATAGCAAATCTGGAGCAACCTCTACAACTTTGTATGACCTCGATGTGACGTCAGGAAAGTTATTCAAACAAGATCCGCCAAACGACGGGAAGCTGGCCGAAGTCGGAAATCTTGGCTTTACATTCACAGGCCAGGCGGCTTTTGACATTAACCCAGATAACAGCGTTGCACTTGTTGCAATAACCAGAGATTCGAAAGAACATCTTTACACGTTAGATTTGTCTAATGGAAAAACAACTAACATCGGAAAGTTACCTCAAAAAGTCATTGATCTTGCAATTCCCACCGATGCTGTTGCTTACGCTGTAGATGCCTCGAATACACTTCAAATCTTTAATCCAAACAGACCAGAACCGGTTTCAAAAGCAATTACAGGATTGCAAAATGGAGAAGGAATCTTAGGCATTGACTTTAGACCATTGAATGGACAGCTTTACGCATTGGGAAGTACTAGCAGAATCTACACAATCAATCTAGGAACTGGTGCAGCAACACAAGTTGGTTCTGGAGCACTTTCTACGCCACTTGTGGGAACTGAGTTCGGATTTGATTTCAACCCAACAGTTGACAGAATCCGAGTCGTGAGTGATTTGGGACAAAATCTACGTTTAAATCCGATTGACGGATC
>JAGNPP010000169.1 GCA_017989575.1 Chryseobacterium sp. | reverse complement strand
AACAGAAGATAACTTAGAACCAGATCAATACAGGGCTATTTACAAATATTTCAAGATTGTTTATAAGATAAAAAATAATCAAGTTTGGATATTGCAAATTTTTGATGCAAGACAAGATCCAAAAAAATTAAAATCCTAATTTTCAACCAATCGCAAATCGTAGTTTTCAATAATTATTAGCCATAACATAAGACTGAAAAATCGAAACTTCAAATAATTAATAATTTTGTAACTTTACCGTTCAAAAAAAATCTTAAAAATATAATCAAAATGAGCAGAAAATTTCCGGCAGGAGTTGCCACTGGTTCTTTAGTAACAGAAATATTCGATTATGCAAAAGAGAAGCAATTTGCACTTCCGGCAGCTAATGTAATCGGTTCTAGTAATATCAACGCAACATTGGAAACTGCTGCGAAACTGAATGCACCAGTAATTATCCAGTTCTCAAACGGAGGTTCTATCTTCAACGCTGGGAAAGGCTTGAGTAATGAAAATCAAAAAGCGGCAGTTCTAGGAGCTGTAGCTGGAGCAAAACATATCCACACTTTGGCAGAAGCTTACGGAGCGACTGTAATTTTGCACACAGACCATTGCGCTAAAAAATTATTACCTTGGATAGACGGTCTTTTGGATGCAAGTGAAGAGTTTTACAAGCAAAACGGAAAATCGCTTTATTCTTCTCATATGTTGGATTTCTCAGAAGAACCAATTGAAGAAAACCTTGAGATCTCTGCAAAATATTTCGAGAGAATGAACAAAATGGGAATGACTCTTGAAATCGAATTGGGTGTAACTGGAGGTGAAGAAGACGGTGTTGACAACTCAGATGTTGACAGCTCAAAACTTTACACACAGCCAGATGAGGTGGCTTATGCTTACGAAATTCTTAAAAAAGTGTCTGACAATTTCACAATTGCAGCGGCTTTCGGAAATGTACACGGCGTTTACAAACCAGGAAACGTAAAATTGACGCCGAAGATTCTTGACAATTCTCAGAAATTTGTACAAGAGAAATTCGGAACTGCTGAGAAGCCAATCAACTTCGTGTTCCACGGTGGATCTGGTTCTACAGTAGAAGAAATCCGTGAAGCAATCGGTTACGGTGTTGTAAAAATGAACATCGATACAGATCTTCAATTCGGCTACACAGAGGGAATTAGAGATTATATGACTGAGAAAATCGAATATCTACGTCATCAAATCGGAAATCCAGAAGGAGCAGATGCACCAAACAAGAAATTCTACGATCCAAGAGTTTGGGTAAGAAAAGGAGAAGAAACTTATATTAAAAGATTGACTCAGGCTTTCGAAGATCTGAACAATATTAATACACTTTAAAATAAAATTTATAAATGATAATTGATGAGCGATAAACGATTTTCTAAATTGTTTTTTCATCAATTATCATTCATCAATTATAGATTATATGGCATTTGATTGGTTTAAAAGGAAAGGGCAAAACATCACCACTTCTACAGAAGACAAAAAGGACGTTCCAAAAGGACTTTGGCACAAAACGCCAACTGGCAAAATTATAGAAGCTGAAGAACTAAAAGCTAATAATTTTGTGTCTCCAGAAGATGGTTTCCACGTAAGAATCGGAAGTAGAGAATACTTCGATATGCTTTTTGATGATAAGAAATTCAAAGAGTTGGATGCTGATGTGGAAAGTGTTGATATTCTTAAATTTAAGGATACTAAATCTTACACAGACCGTCTGAAAGAAGTGAAAGCCAAAACCAAACTGACTGATTCTATCCGTAATGCGACTGGAAAAGTGAATGGTGTTGAAATGGTGATTTCTTGTATGGATTTTGCTTTCATCGGTGGATCTTTGGGTTCTGTGATGGGCGAAAAAATCCGTAGAGCAATTGACTATTGTATCAAAAACAAATTGCCTTATATGATCATCTGCCAATCTGGTGGAGCGAGAATGCAGGAAGCGGCTTACTCCTTGATGCAATTGGCAAAAGTTCAGGCGAAATTGGTTCAACTTTCGGATGCTGGCTTGCCTTACATCGCTTATTTGACGGATCCAACTTTTGGTGGAATCACAGCTTCTTTCGCAATGACTGCCGATTTAATTATCGCAGAACCAAGCGCTTTGATCGGATTTGCAGGACCAAGAGTTATTCGTGAAACCATTGGTAAAGATTTGCCGGAAGGTTTCCAAACTTCGGAATTCTTGCAAGAAAAAGGTTTTGTTGATTTCATCGTGAAAAGAACTGAGATCAAGCAGCAAGTTTCAAGAGTGATAAAACTTTTGATCCACGAATATCATTAATTAAATTATTGAACAAAAAATATACTCTCTCAAATCTGGGAGAGTTTTTTATTGATGAGATTTATAGGAATTATTTTCAGAGCTTTAAAAACCTTGACCTTCAGCAAATTATTGAAGGTTTTTTCCATTGGAATAATGCACCCTTTGTTCGCTTTTCTTTACACTTATGCAAGTCTGAAAGCCTTTCAAAAAGCAAAAGAACTTTATCCCAAGACCAATTCCAACAGCGGTATAGGAAATGCATTCCGACACGCTTATTGGTGTTGTATCATTATGATGTACTTCTGCAAAGTTTCATCACCGGAAAAGTCCTTGAAATGGTGCAAAAGATTGACAAATATGCACGAAGATCTCTTTCCCAACAAACCTTTGGAAACCAAAATGGATCTGCATAACAATCAACTTGGAATGGATTATTTTATGAGTCTTTTGCCAGGCGTTCACAGACAGTTTTTTGAGAGTAGTTTCTTCATTAAGGAGCTTCAGGAAAAAACAAAAGATGCCATTTTGATAACATCGGTTGATGAGGAAGTTGATAAAGAGATTATGATTTATCTGGAGTAATTTTCAAAAAGAAATTGGCGACTTAAAAATGAATCGCCAACTTAAAAAAGTAGATATAAAAAAGGAAGTTTTACCACGCTTTCACAGCGCCTCCTTTAAAGGTCTGCTTTGCCACGGATTCTACTTCCGGAGATTGATAGGCTTTGACGAATTTTTTGATCTTTTCGTCATTTTTATTGTCCTCTCTGGAAACAATCAGGTTTGCATAAGGAGAATCTTTGTCTTCTGTGAACAAGCCTTCTTTTTCTGGATCCAATCCTGCCTGCGCCGCAAAATTATTATTAATGATTGCCAACACCACTTCCTTGTCCTCAAGAACTCTTGGGATTTGTGGTGCTTCTAATTCCAAGATTCTGAAATTCTTGGGATTTTCTGTAATATCTGTTACTTTCGGAAGTAATCCGATGCCGTCTTTTAATTTGATCAAGCCTTGTTTTTGTAATAATAAAAGTGATCTTCCCCCATTGGTTGGATCATTCGGGATCACGATGGTTTGCCCAGGTTTCAATTCTGAAATTGATTTGATTTTTTTTGAATAAGCCACGATCGGATAAACAAAAGTCTTTCCCACAACCGCCAATTTGTAACCTCGTTGTTTGGATTGCTCTTCCAAATAAGGCAAATGTTGAAAAGCGTTCGCATCCACGTCGCCTTGACTCAAAGCTTCATTCGGGACAACATAATCATTGAATGTTACCAATTCCACATCCAAATTATATTTTTCCTTTGCCACTTTTTTGGCCTTTTCTGCTAGGCTTTGTTCCGGCCCAGATGCGATTCCGACTTTTAAAACATTCGGGTTAGATTCTTTTTTGCCACAAGCCATTAATGAAATAATCGCGAAAGCAAATGCTATTTTTTTTAAGTTCATTTTAAATTTTTATCTGTGATTAAATTTTTTCGAAAGAAAATCTCCCGAGAGCTGAATGATGAAAACCAAGACAATCAATAAGATCAAAACGGAATTCATCACTGTGAAATCGTAACCGATATAACCGTATTGATAACCAACTTGTCCCAATCCGCCAGCGCCAACTGCGCCACCCATTGCAGAATAGCCAACAAGCGTAATCAATGTAATGCTGATATTATTAATCAACGATGGCAAAGCTTCCGGCAAAAGTACTTTTCTGATGATTTGCAACGGTTTCGCGCCCATCGATCTTGCTGCTTCTATTAATCCAGAAGGAATTTCTAATAAACTATTTTCCACCAATCGTGCAATAAATGGCGCTGAACCAACACTCAACGGAACCAAAGCTGCTACAACACCAATCGATGTTCCAACAATCGTTCTCGTGAATGGAATCATCCAAACAATCAAAATAATAAATGGGATCGAACGGAAAATATTGACAATGACGGAGACAATCTGATGAGAAACTTTATTCTCCAGCAATTGTCCTTTTCTCGTTAGAAATAAGAAAATCCCCATCGGCAATCCCAAAAGAAATCCGAAAAATCCAGAAACCAAGGTCATCACAATCGTTTCTAATGTCCCTTGAAATAACAAATTGATCATACTATCCGACATAACCTAAAATTTCTGTGTTAGAATATTCATTTTCCAAATAAGCCAAGGCCTCGTTTATTTTTTCGCCTTGCAATTCCACCAGTAAAACCCCAAAACTCAGATTGCCAACATATTCCAATTGCGCGCTGATGACTTTCGCCTTAACCTGAAATTTCTCAAACAAATTACTGATCACAAAACTCTGATCATCATTACCATTAATGAAAAATTTCACCAACGGATTATTGTTTTCGATTTTGCTTAATGAATTTTGATAAACCAAAGGCAATTCTACATTAAGCGAAGACTGGATAAATCCTTTTGTAATTTCCTGTTTTGGATTGGTGAAAATCTGTTCCACATTACCTTGTTCAGCTAATTTTCCGTGATCGATAACTGCTACTTTATCACAAATGGTTTTAATAACTTCCATTTCGTGCGTGATAAGAAGAATCGTCAAGTTCAATTTTTGATTGATGGATTTCAGCAATTTCAAAATCGATTTCGTAGTTGCAGGATCCAAAGCGCTTGTCGCTTCGTCACAAAGCAAAACTTTCGGATCATTTGCCAAGGCTCTCGCAATCGCAACTCTTTGTTTTTGTCCGCCGGATAGATTCGCCGGATAATCTTTCGCTTTATCATTTAAACCAACAAGATCCAGCAAACTATTGACTTTTTCCTTAATTGCAGATTTCGATTTTCCTTCCAATTCCAATGGAAATGCAATATTGTCAAAAACCGTTCGCGAAGACAACAAATTAAAATGCTGAAAAATCATTGCAATCTTTCGTCGTTCCAAAGTCAGTTGAGCATCAGAAAGTTTCGTGAGTTCGATATTATCGACAATCACTTTGCCTTCGTTTGGTTTTTCGAGGAGGTTCACGCAACGGATCAGTGTACTTTTTCCGGCGCCGGAAGTTCCGATGACGCCAAAGATCTCGCCTTTTTCCACCGTCAAAGAAACGTCGGACAGCGCGTGGATCGTTTTATTTTTGGTTTTAAAACTTTTGCTAAGGTTTAAAAGTTCAATCATTTTTATCAATTAATTAAAATAAAAAACCTTTCAAATGGGATTATGAAAGGTTTTCAAAATAAACACACTATTTCTTTCTTCATATAAATCTTATGCAACAAACAAATTTCAACATTATCATAGTGTCTTAAAAAAAGCCTTTACAAAACTATAAAATTCAATTCATACTAAACAAGTATAATTTAGAATAAATGACAAAAATCAGTTTTTATTTGGGCAACTTATCCGTCCTCCGTTCCCGCTATTTTTTGCCTCAGCTATTCCAGCCACAAAAAATGAGCTCCACTCAGGCCGGGTTGCGGAGATTCTACATTTCATTTTTATTTACTTTCTAAATCCCGGTTTCGAAAATCTATTCCCTTTTTTCTTACATTTACTGAAATTAATTTTCCAGAATGGTTCTAAGCAGGATT
>JAGNPP010000168.1 GCA_017989575.1 Chryseobacterium sp. | reverse complement strand
ATTTTCATTTTAATGATTTTAATTTTTAACCCTGCAAATATATGGGGTTAATTTCAAAAATCATATATTTCAGAAACGAAACCCTTGTAATTTTTATAAATAACAAATTAATCTCTTTAAAATTATTCAAATAACAATGAGGCATTAGTTTTGCAATAGATTAAAAAAAATCAAGCTATGAGATCAGATATTCCAAAACCAGACAGCCAGACCAACAAAGGACCGATGATTGCAATTATTGTAATTGTGGCATTATTCCTTTTAGGTTATTTCGGTTATATGATGTTCCTCCCAAAACAAGTGGAACAAATGAACAAAACCGAAAACATAGAACCAGTAGAACAAACAGTAAAAGACTCCATATAGGAGTCTTTTTATATTTTAAAACTGATAAAAATCTTAGTGAATATGTTTCTCTGCGTGATAAGAACTCCTTACCAAAGGTGAACTTTCCACGTGACGGAAACCTAAGCTTCTTGCAAAATCGCCATACTCGTCAAACTGTTCTGGCGTGATGAAGCTTTTTACAGGAAGGTGTTTTTTGGTTGGCTGAAGATATTGTCCCATTGTAATTACATCCACATTTGCATTTCTAATATCTTCAATGGTTTGGAAAACTTCGTCTCTTGTTTCTCCAAGACCTAACATTACTCCAGTTTTGGTTCTGTTTTGTCCGGCTTCTTTCAAATATCTAAGAACTTCCAGACTGCGTTCGTATTTTGCTTGGATTCTCACTTCTCTGGTCAAACGTTTTACGGTTTCCATATTGTGAGAGATCACTTCCGGAGCCACTTCGATCATTCTGTCAAGGTGTTTTGTGATGCCCTGAAAATCTGGAATCAAAGTTTCCATCGTGGTTCCTGGAGATATTCTACGAACAGCATTCACCGTTTCGCCCCAAAGAATCGAACCCATATCTTTCAAATCATCGCGGTCAACAGAAGTCAAAACCGCGTGTTTGATTTTCATTAATTTGATAGAACGTGCTACTTTTTCTGGTTCGTCCCAATTCACATCCAAAGGTTTTCCGGTTTTCACGCCACAGAAACCACAACTTCTGGTGCAGATATTTCCGAGGATCATAAACGTAGCCGTGCCTTCGCCCCAACATTCGCCCATATTTGGACAACTTCCACTTTGGCAAATGGTGTTCAGCTTATATTTATCTACTAAATGTCTCAGCTCACGGTAATTCTTACCAGTCGGCAATTTTACGCGGATCCATTTTGGTTTTTGAATGACTGTATCTTGTTGAATTAAATCCTCCATTTTGATCTTAAATTTAAAAATCGGTTTCGTCTTCTTTTAACAATTCGGCCAAGATCTTTTTGGCTCGCATTATTCTCACTTTTGTATTGGCTACAGAAAGATTGAGTTCTTCTGCAATTTCTTTGATGCTTTTTTCCTCGAAAAACCTGAGTCGAATGATGTCTTGATTTTTCGCATCCATCGTTTCGATGATTTGAATGATCTTTTGCTGATCTTCTTCAGAAATCAATAATTCTTCCGGTGATCTTGCAAATTCGTTTTTCAAATCCTGCAAGTTGGCGTTTGGATCTTCGTTTTCTCGGCTTTTCTTTCTCCAGAAATCGATGATTGTATTTTGAGCAATCGTCAGAATCCAAGTCTTGAACTGAAAGCTGGGATCGAAAAGATCTAACTTATTCAGCACCTTCGAAAATACCGAAACTGTGATCTCATCTGCATCATTCTCGTCCTTCACTTTGTTCATCACAAAAGAAAAGACATCCACCCAAAAAGAATTAATGAGTTGTGTCTGAGCCTTTTGATCTTTGTCTCTGGCTTTTAGGATGAGTGTGAGTAACTGATCTTCTTTCATTTTTTCGACGAACAAAGATAAGGCATATAAATTAAAAGATAAGACAATTAAAAGATTGAAAAATTCTATAAAGTTTGTTTAAAATAATCGAACCACATAGGCACATAGAAAAGAAAAATATTTGCCGTGAAAAAGATAAAATAAAGCTACGGCTCTCACTATTTGACCTTAATTCTTTATAAAAAAACTATGTTTCTCTGTGGTTAATAAAACTTTAGAAATGTAAAATAAAATAGTCTAATTCAACATCATTTTAGATTTAATTTAAATAACAAATATCAAGATTAAATTGTCGTTAAAAAGATTAATTTTACGGGCTTGATTTTTGCAAGTGAAAAATTATTAATTGACTAATATTCAGAAAATTAAACAAAACCGAAGAGCAACTCGCGTTCTGTCTGAAAATGAAACAACTATGAACAAACAAATCAAATTTTATAAATACCAAGGAACCGGAAATGATTTCGTAATGATCGACAACCGCGACCTCGAATTTCCAAAAAGCACAGAACTCATCGAAAAACTCTGCGACCGACGTTTCGGAATTGGCGGAGACGGCTTGATTCTTCTTGAAAATGATGATTCCCCGACCCTAAAGGGAGATGAAAAATCGGATTTCAAAATGGTGTATTTTAATTCTGACGGAAACGAAAGTACAATGTGCGGAAACGGCGGAAGATGCATCGTGGCGTTTGCTCATTTCCTTGACATCTTCGAAGATCAAACGACTTTTGACGCGATCGATGGACTTCATAAAGCGGAAATCAAAAATGGAATTGTGAAGCTTAAAATGATTGATGTTATTGATATTAATACTGATGGAGAAGATCTTGTGATGAACACTGGTTCGCCACATTATGTGAAATATGTGGAAATGTTAAATAATTATAATGTTTTCAAAAATGGTAACGAAATCCGCAATTCTCCGACTTACAAAGCAGAAGGAATCAATGTGAACTTTGTGGAAGCCTTGTCTGATAAAGAGATTTTCGTGAGAACTTACGAGCGTGGCGTGGAGGATGAAACTTACAGTTGCGGAACAGGCGTTACGGCTTCGGCTTTAACTTTTATGGATAAAAACAATCAAACTTCCGTTGCAGTCAAGGTTTTGGGTGGAAAATTGAAAGTTTATGCAGAGAAAAATGGAGCGGGATTTAGTGACATTTGGCTGGAAGGACCAGCAAGTCAGGTTTTTAGCGGAACAATTTCTATTTAATAAAAATAATAGAAAACTATTAAAAGATTTTTAAAATTCTGAATCTCTTTTACTTTTTTAAACTATGAAAAAAATAATTCTAATAATTTTTGTTGTCGCCATCGTAATTCTGGGATTTTTCGGGATTAGATTTTACAATAAATATGCTGGGAACAATGTGGAAAATGACGGATTTATTTTGATTCCGCACAATGCAAAACCTCAGCAAATTTTTGACTCGATTGCGCCTCTCATCAAAAATAAAGATTACTTCACCAGTGTTGCAGAAGATAAAAACCTCGCTGAAAATTACAAAGCTGGACGCTACGAATTGAAATCCGGAATGAACAACCGCGAAATCGTAAATATGATTCTCGCAGGAAATCAAACTCCGAATTCATTCAGAATCAAAGATTTTGATGATGTTTATCAAATGATTGGGCGAGTTTCTAAAAAGACGGAAATCGACTCAGCGAAATTTGCGAATGAATTGGATAAAATCGCCATTAATAAAGGTTATAAAAACGCAGAAGATCTCAAGAAATATTTCTTTAATAATACTTATGATTTCTTCTGGACTGTGACGCCGAAAGAATTTTTTGAGAAATTCGACAATGAATACAAAGCCTTTTGGACTGCGGAAAAAATTGAGAAAGAAAAGCAATCCGGATTATCGAGAGAGCAAATCTATGCTTTGGCTTCTATCGTTTATAAAGAATCTGGCGGAAAACCCGATGAACAGAGAACAATTGCCGGTCTGTATTTGAATCGTTATAAAAAAGGAATGAAATTGCAAAGTGACCCAACGGTAATCTATGCTGTAAAACAAGCGAGCAATTTTCAAACAGTGATAAAACGGGTTTATTACAAACATCTGAAAGAACCTTCGCCATATAACACTTATGCGAACAAAGGAATTCCGCCAGGACCAATTTGTATTGTGGACAAAAATTCTTTGAATGCAGTTTTGGATGCGGAAAACAACAATTACATTTTTATGTGCGCCGATCCTGAAAGATTTGGTTATCATAAATTCACAGATAATGATGCGGAACACGCCAGAAATGCAAAAGCTTATCAAGACTGGCTGAACAGCAAACAAATAAAATAAATAAAGAGTATAGACTCAGTAAAAAATAAAAGAATGAAACGAACGGAAATTGTAAGTGTATTTCAAAAGAGAGCTTTTGGTTTAGCTTTGACAATAGGAGCAGCCAGCTTTGTGATGGCGCAGCAGAAAGTGAATATTTCGGGAAATGTAAAAGACGCTAATGATGGCGTTGGCTATTCATCTGTCACTTTTAAGAATACTCAAAATGCGCAATTTAGCGACGCAGTTTTGGCAGATGTGGATGGGAATTACAAATTGGATTTGGTTCCTGGAAACTATGATGTCACTATCGAAGCTGTAGATTATAAGAAATTCACCAAAACAGTTGCGATTACGAAAGCTGGAGCTATTGCGCCATTCGTGATTATGTCTGACGGAAAAGCAAACCTGAACAACACAACGGACATCCAAGGTGTTGTAATTACTGCGGCAACTACAAAACCTTATAAAGTAGAACTCGATAAAAAAACTTACGATCCTTCTCAGGATTTGGTGAGCAAAGGTGGAAGTTTGCAGGATGTTTTGCAAAATGTGCCTTCGGTTTCTGTGGATACGGACGGAACAGTTTCTATGAGGGGAAGTTCTAATGTGAGATTTTTGATCAATGGAAAACCTTCCGCACTTCTTGGAATTGATGATGGTGCAAATGCTTTGCAGGCTATCCCGGCAGATCAAATTGAAAAGATTGAAGTGATTACGAATCCTTCTTCGAAATTTGAAGCCAGCGGAACTGCCGGTATTTTGAATATCATCCTTAAGAAAAATAAAAAAACAGGATTTAATGGAAGTGTGATCGGAACGCTTGGTTATCTACCTCAAACCAATCTTAATACAAGTCTTAGCTGGAGAAAGGGAAAATTCTCTTGGTTTCTAAATGGCGGAGGCGGATACAGAGAATCTGAAAATACGAGCAGAAATGATAATTATTACAACAATGTTACCACTGCAGGAAAAGAATTAGAATCTCACCAAAATTCTGTCATCACAAATAAAAACAGTAACTACAATGCATCGGCGGGAATTGTTTATGACATTAATGAAAAAACATCCGTGAATGCTTCCGGAACTGTAAGAACGTTTGATAGCGACAATGTTGGAAATATTGATTATAATTACATCTTGTTCAATGCTGCAAACACTTACACTCAAAGGCAAAACAATGGGCGTAATAACAACTTGGCTTTCCAAGGAGATTTCGGTTTGGATCATAAATTTGATGACAAAGGACAGAATTTGTCATTATCATTAAGCTTACAAAGAAACAGATCCTACAATGATACTGATATTAAGGAATTCGATAATTACAGTACCGTTTCATCCTTAGCAAACATCATTAATCAAAGAACTAGAAACAAAAATATTGTTGCAAAAGTTGACTATGAATTACCAATTGGGGAAATTTCCAAATTAGAGGCCGGTTACCGTTTGGATTCCAATGATAATTCTTACGATAACAACGTGCAGGAAAGCACGTCCGCAGATCCAACTCTACAATATTTAGGATTGTACACTTATGATGCGAATTACAAGGAATTGTTCAACGCATTCTATGGTCAATTCAAAAGTAAAATCGGGAAAGTGGGTTACCAAGTTGGTTTGAGAAATGAACTTTCTCAAGTCACTGTGGATTATCAAAACCTAGAAGGCTCCAACACGGTGGACAAC
>JAGNPP010000018.1 GCA_017989575.1 Chryseobacterium sp. | reverse complement strand
GAGGAAAAACTGAATGAAATGTTGGCTTCGGAAAAGTTTTCTGAAGTCGCTGTGATATCGGCCATCAACCATTTGTCGATTGTGGAAGAAGGTTTTGATCAGCACGATTTGGGCTATGATTTGATTTCGTACAATTCTGACGTCAAAAAAGAGGCGGAAGAGCTGATGCTTTCTGTGAACAAGAAATTTGGGATTCAGTTCTATTACAGTTTTCCGAAGGATTTTTATCAGAAAATCAAAGCATTGGAAGTTCCAACGAATTTCAATTTTTCAGGTGAAAAGTTCTTGAATTCTCTGACTGTGAAAAATCGAAAAGAAATCCACGTGAATCTATATCATCAGCAAGCGGAATTCTTTGCCATAGAAAATAAAAAATTGGTTCTTTATAATAATCTGGATGCGACTTCGGAAGTTGATTTTCTTTATTTCATTATGTTTACTTTGAGTAAAATTGATTTTGGAATTACGGAAACGCATTTTTACATTTACGGAGAAACCACAGAAAATGAGACTTTCATCTCGGAAATGCAGAAATTTGTACCAAACTTAAAAATCGTTTTTGACAACCTGCACAAGAAGAATTTTGTGCTTGCGTAATATTTTTAACCACAAAAGGCACAAAAGAAAATTTAAAATTCAAAAACTGTAAAGTTCAAAAAAGGAATTATACAATCTTTTCTTTTTGGACTTTTGAAAAACTTAAAATTCAGAAAAAGCTTTTGTGCCTTTTGTGGTTCATCAAAGCATTTTGAATTTCATCAATTATCATTTATCAACAATCATTTATGTTTAGAATAATCAGTGGAAAATGGAAAGCAAAAAGAATTGCGGCTCCGAAAAATTTTGAAGTAAGACCCACGACAGACTTCGCTAAAGAAGCACTTTTCAGTATGTTGGAGAATCGTTTTGATTTGGAATTTTGTTCGGTTTTGGACTTGTTTGCGGGAATCGGCTCCATTACTTTGGAGTTTGCATCGCGCGATTGCAAAGACATTACTTCTGTGGAGCTAAATCCGAAACACGCTGGTTTCATCAATTCTACAGCCAACGATTTGGATATGGGATTGCAGGTGAATGTTCAGCGCGCAGACGTTTTCGATTGGTTGAAAAGGAAAAGAAATCACGAGAAAAAGTATGATATTATTTTCGCCGATGCGCCTTTCGAAACCGACGAAAGCAAATACAACGAACTGATTGACTTGGTTTTAAAAAATGAATTATTGAAACCAAACGGACTTTTCATAATGGAACATCAAAGTAGACAAAAATATCCGCATCCGAATTTGAAAGACAGCAGAAAGTATGGAAATATCAATTTTTCCATCTTTGAAAGTCAACCGATTTCTGAATAAAACCATTTCGAATATGAGGAATTTCAATATCAGATTTTTAAGCTTAATTATTTTATTTTTCAGCTTAAAAATCTCTGCACAAAATTCTTACATTAATCAATATAAACCGCTTGCAACGGAACTTTCCAAAGAATTTGGGATTCCATCTGCGATTATTCTTTCCATCGCTTACGTCGAAACTGGCGGTGGAAACAGCAAGCACGCCCAGACGTTGAACAATCATTTTGGAATGGTTGGAAAAAATACGGTGAACAGTTCCAAATTCAAAAGTTTTGAGAGTTCTAAGGAATCTTTTCGCGCTTTTTGTGAAATGATTTCGAGAAAAAAATATTATCAAAAATTAAAAGGAAATCTAAACTATTCAGACTGGATTTCCGCAATTGCTTCCGCTGGATATGCTACAAAACCTGCGGAATGGAAGCAGAAAATCAATTTTGTGATTAAGAAATTTGGACTTTAAAAATAATTTCTAACTTTGCAAAAATCAAATTCTTAAGATTAAAATGTAAAATCTAATTTCTTTTCAGACAATTTTCCGCAGGCAATCTCGTCTGCTATTGTTAATTCTAAAAAAGAAATTATGTTAATCTTACAGGATTTATCCTATCAACATCCCAATAAAGATGTTCTTTTTTCGGACATCAACTTTACACTTAATTCTCAGGAAAAAACAGCTTTAATCGGAAATAATGGTTCCGGAAAATCGACTTTGCTTAAAATAATTGCTGGCGAATTACAACCAAAATCAGGAACGATTAAATCTGATTCTAACATCTATTACATTCCGCAAATTTTCGGTCAGTATAATCATTTGAGTATTGCTGAAGCTTTAAATTTTGATAAAAAACTAAATGCTTTAAAGGAAATTCTAAATGGCTCTGTAACTGAAGAAAATATGAAAATTCTGAACGACGACTGGACCATCGAAGATAGAATCAAAGAAGCTTTTGAGTATTGGAATCTTCCCGATTTTGATTTGAATCTGAAATTAGAAAATCTGAGTGGCGGACAAAAAACTAAATTGTTTCTCGCCGGAATGATGATTCATCAGCCAGATTTGATTTTGATGGATGAACCTACGAATCATTTGGATTTTACCAACAGAAATTTGCTTTATGAATTCATCCAATCAACATCAAAAACTCTTCTGATTGTAAGTCACGACAGAGTTTTGCTCAATCTTTTGGACAAAACTTGTGAACTTACGAAAAATGGAATTTCAGTTTATGGTGGGAATTATGATTTCTATTCTGAGCAGAAAAAAATTGAGCAAAATTCACTTGAACAGAATATTCAAAACCGTGAAAAAGAACTGAAAAAAGCCAAAGAAAAAGAGCGAGAAACTATTGAAAGGCAAAACAAATTAGATTCCCGAGGAAAAGGAAAGCAAGAAAAATCGGGCGTTTCCAGAATTATGATGAACACGCTTCGCAACAAAGCGGAAAACAGCACCTCAAAACTGAAATCTGTTCATTCCGAAAAAATTGATACTATCAGAGATAATCTTCACAACCTTAAAGATAGTCTTTCGGGAATCGACAAAATGAAAATCAATTTCGATAATTCCCATCTTCATAAAGGAAAAATTTTGGTCAAAGCGGAGCAAATCAATTTCACTTATCATCAAGGAAACCTTTGGAAAGATAATCTCGATTTTCAAATCCTAAGTGGAGAAAGAATTGCGATAAAAGGCGATAATGGCTCTGGAAAAACGACTTTAATTAAAATGATTTTGGGAGAAATCAATCCAACTTTTGGCGAAATTTATTTATCCGAAAAGAAAACAGTTTACATCGACCAAGAATATTCTTTGATTAAAAATGAACTTTCAGTTTATGAACAGGCTCAGCAATTTAATTTAAAAAACCGTGAAGAACACGAGGTTAAAACGATTTTAGCACGTTTTCTTTTTTTCAAAAATGAATGGGACAAAAAGTGTGAATTCCTGAGTGGCGGCGAAAAACTCAAGCTTCTACTCTGCTGTCTTTCCATTCAAAATCTTTCTCCGGATATGATAATTTTGGATGAGCCGACGAACAATCTGGACATACAAAATATTGAGATTCTGACATCAGCAATCAACGATTACGAGGGAACTTTGATTGTGGTTTCGCACGATAACCAATTTTTGAATGACATTAATATCAATAAAAATATCCTGCTGTAAAAATGAAAAAAAGAGGAAAATGATGATTCAAATTCCTCTTTTTTTTAATTCAACACGCTGATTTTCTTTTCCGTGAAAATGGATTTCAGATGCTTCTTGTACTCAATTTCATAATTATCAATTCTTTCCTGAGTCGCGGCTTTTTCCATATCGTGGAAATGGAAACTTCCCAAATGAGACATTCCTGTAAACGCATTCATCCTGTGAAAACCGAACAACACACCTTCGTCAACCGAATGTTGGTTGAAAAATTCGCCTTCCAAAGTGAACGCTGTTTCCGGCGCATTCCAGCTTGTAGTAACGAAATAACGTTTGCCGTGCATCAAACCGCCAGTTCCGTAATTGATGGCAGGATTCACTCTGGAACGTCCGTCGCTTTTGTAAATCCCGTTGTTGTGACCAGCCGTGAAAACTTCGTCAATATAAAATTTCAAACGATTCGGAACTTGAAACCACCAAACCGGAAAATGGTAAACTACCACATCTGCCCATTTATAATTTTCCGCTTCCTGAGCTGCGTCGAATTCATCATTGACATTGGTAATTCTGATTTCGAAATTCTCGTTTTCAAGAACCTCTTTAGTCCAGTTGGTAATGGTTTTGTTGAAGCTTCCGCCAGAATGTGCGAAGGTTTGTCCGCCGTTGATTACAAATATATTTTTCATTGATTGATTATTTAAATTGTTGATACCGCAAATTTCCGACAGAAAAATGAATTATAAAAATAATTTAAATCATACATTTGCATTATAATTATGATGATAAAATGATAAATCTAGAATGGCTCAGAACTTTTAAAAGCGTGTACGAAACGCAATCTTTTACGAAAGCCGCGAAGGAATTGTATATTTCCCAGCCCGGCGTAAGCCTTCACATTGGTTCGTTGGAAGCTTATGTAGGTTATACTTTGTTCGAAAGAATTTCTAAAAAACTGATTCCAACTGAGAAAGCAAAAATTCTTTACAACTTTACTTTAGAGCCACTTTTGAAATTGGAAACAGCGGAACAAACTTTCCATAAAACGACAAAAACCGACCGTTCAACTGTAAGTATTGGAATGTGTTTCGAAACCTTTCAATTCACGTTGGAAAAGCATATTCCGAATTTTGATTTTAATGTAATTATCCGTTTTGGATTGTATGAACAGATGTTTTCGGACTTGGATAATGGTTTATTGGATTTGATAATTACACCGCATAAAACCAACATCAAAAATCTTGAATTCGAAGCTTTTTCTAAAGAGAAAATTGTACTAGTCAATGGAAGCGGAACGGATACTTCTGAGTTAAAAAGCTTACTGAAAAACCAAAAGATAGAAGAAGCTGAAGCTTGGCTGAAACAGCAAATCTGGTACAGCACAGCGGCCGATATGGAACATTTGAATAATTTTTGGAAAGCCAATTTCAACCGTCATCCCGACTTCAAACCAAACTACATTGTTCCGAATATCTGCTCGATTGTCCGATGTTTAAGCGGAAATTCAGGGTTCTCAATCATTCCGGATTTTCTCTGTAAAAAAGAAATTGCAAGCGGTGGAATCGAAATTACTTGGGAAGGAAATCAAAAAATAGAAAACATTCTACACTTTGGAGAACGTCTGAAAAATCCCGTTCAGAATGAGGTTGACCTTATTAAGGACATATTTAAAAAAGAAAATTTCTAAAGCACCTTATGTTCCAAATCAATCGATTTTCCGAAGAATTTCTTTGAGATTTTTTCGAAGTTTTTGGTAATATCCGACAAGAAAAATTGATAACTAGGCTTGTGATTTTCTTCGTTGAGAAGATTGTGTTTGTCCAAAATCATTTTTAATTGATTGGCAACGATATTTGGAGAATCGATGACGCGGACACGGTTTCCGTAATATTGTTTGATTTCGTCTATCAAAAGTGGATAATGCGTACAACCGAGAATCAACGTTTCGATATTCTTTAATTTACTATTACTCAAATAATTATAAATAATAGAATGCGTGATTGGATGATTTTTAAAACCTTCTTCAATTGCCGGAACCAAAAGCGGTGTTGCCAATTCATCAACTTTGATGAACTTATTATGCTTGCGAATTGATTTTTTATAAAGTCCAGAATTCACCGTTGCTTTGGTTGCAATCACGCCAACATTGTTGTGAATTTCGTACGACACTTTTTCCGCAACCGGATTGATGACATCGATAACCGGAACTCTGTCAGCAACGAGTTCTACAACTTCCTGCAGTGCGTTCGCAGTCGCAGAATTGCAGGCAATCACGACGGCTTTACAGTTTTTCTCAAGCAAAAAATTCGTGATTTTTGTTGAATAACCGACAATCGCTTCACGGGATTTTTCACCGTAAGGAAGATGTTTTGTATCGCCAAAATAAATTAAATCTTCGTTTGGCAACAGTCTTTTGATTTCTTTTGCAACCGTCAATCCACCAACGCCGGAATCAAAAATTCCGATTGGCTGATTGGCTGAAAGATGGGTGTAGTCGGCTTTTTTCTTTTTCAAAGTGAAAAAATATTTTTACAAAAATAAGGATTTGAAACAGAATTTAGTTAAGATTTGAAATAGAATAATCTTTCGGATATCTGACTTTATAACTCACTCTGATTTTCTTGGTTTCGGATGGAGAAATTTTCACATTCCAAGTGAGATAAGCTTTTTCTTTGTCAAATTCCGCATTATCACTTTGGAGCAATTCTACTTTCACATCATTATCTTTACTCAATGGAATTTGGTCTTTTATTTCAACATCAATCGCATCCTTTTTGTTATTACGAACTATGATATCGTACGTAAATACTTTTTCTTGATAAGACGAAAATGTTTTCGAACTGGATTTGTCATCTACGGTTTGTTTTACAACACTTATTTTTTTGTCGTTTCCGAGCGTAATATCTAGTTCATCTGTTATTTGATTTGGGTTGATATTGGTTTCGCCAACATACATATTTTCGAATATAATATTCGCAGTTCCTGGAATCAAATTATATTGATTAAAATCTTTGACTTTTGCAATGAGGAAAGCATCTTTACTTTGTTTTGGCACAATCACGTATTTATAATTTGCCGGAATTTTGCTTTGCTTAAGATTGATAAAATGATCCTCGTCATTAGACAAAATATTATACGGAATATCTACATCGAAACTTGTATTGAGCTGGTTTTCATTAATTTTAAATCCATAACCCGTCATAACCACTTCTTCAATTTCCTGAACTCGGGCAGTATCTGTTTTATATGATTTATTCTTGCTGTTAGAGTAATTCTTTTCTTTTTCATAAGACTCCAAAAACCAAGGACTCAGAACCGGAACATTGTTATTTCTTGTTGCATATCCATTAATCAAGGACAACTTCACATCTTTCCAATCTAAACCAGTATCTTGTCTTACTTTCGCTTTGAAAAGTACATTCAGAGGCTCAGATATTTTATTTCCTTTGATTTCATAAAATGGTTGCCACGAAACATTTTGTGCTAAATAGCTGATGTCCATTTTCAAATTGGTTGCAGAATTACTCAATATTTTAAGAACCAAAACGCCATCGGAGATATTTTCTTCTTTGTTAGCATTCTCGTTCAAACTATTTCTAAGTCTATTTTGTTTTAAGGAAAGTTTACTGATGTTTTTTTGAAGCTCGGAACGACTAAGACTTATTTCTGTCCTTTTTGTTTTGTAATAATCCGTCAGTTGCATCAATTGTGCAACAGAAGACGTATTGCTTCCTACCAAAAGTGTTTGATTTTTATCTAAAAGTTCCAGCGTTTTAGCCTGCGATTCCATATCTATATTAGCTTTCGCAATCAGATTATCCAATATAGTGAGACTGTCAGAAATTGATTTTACTTTTGGATTTGTTTTATCTAGAAGATTGTTGGATTTATAATCATCGGTAAACTGAACCGAGAGAATGGCAACATTCGGATTGTTTGAATTAATCTGGATTGATCTTTCTTCGATTTCGTCTGAAATATTAGTGATAACAACCTCCGAAGTTCCAGCTGGAATAGAAAACGTTGCAGAACTTTGCAATTCCGCAGAAGTACGATAAATGCTTACTCCAGAAACTTTTGACTTTACAAAAATTGGTTTTTGACCGAAACTAAAAAAACTTATTAAAAACAGTATAAAAAATAAACTTCTTTTCATCTTTTAAAATTATACTCAAATATACTTTTTTTTGAGATTGAAAAATCATCAAACTAAAAATAAATCCGATGCTATTCCATCCGCCAAAAACCAATGTTTTTCGGGAATTAAAAGATGATTTTCTTCAATTTTAAGAATTCCAGATTCAATCTTATTTTTAATTTCTTCATTAAAATAATCGATTATTTCTGGAGAGAAATTTTGATTGATTTTGTTTAAATCTACGCCCCAAATTGTCCTTAAACCAATCATCATCATTTCATTGAACCGGTCTTTTTCAGAAAGGATTTCGGTTTCTTTTGGAATTATATTTTGATTGATATTCTTAATGTAAAGCGAATTGTTAGCGACATTCCAACTTCTTTCTAGATTTCCATTATAAGAATGCGCCGAAGGACCAATTCCAAGATAAGGTTCAGATTTCCAGTAAGCCGAATTGTGCTTGGAATGAAAACCTGGCTTCCCGAAATTTGAAATTTCGTAATGGTCAAATCCATTATCTTTTAGAAAATCAGACATATAATAGAATTCCTGATTCTGCTCGGCTTCCTCGGGAGATTTCACTTTTCCATTTTCAATCCATTTTTCCAAAGCTGTTTTTGGTTCGACTGTCAAAGCGTAAGAAGAAACGTGCGGAACTTGAAGTTCGATGGTTTTGTTGAGATTGTCTTTCCAGATTTCGAAGTTTGAAGTGGGCGAACCGTAAATCAAATCGATGCTGATGTTTTCTAAACCGAAATCTTGAGCGCGTTTGATGGAACTTTCGGCTTCGGAAGCGTTGTGTGCGCGATTCATCAATTTCAGATCTTCATCAAAAAAACTTTGTGTTCCGATGGACAATCGATTGATCTCTGTTTGGGATAATTCTTTGAGGAAATTTTTATTGAGGTCGTCCGGATTTGATTCTAATGTGATTTCAATATTCTCATCAAAACTGAAATATTTTTGAAACTCATTAATCAGAGATTTGATTTCGTCAACACTAAGAACGGAAGGCGTTCCTCCACCGAAATAAAGTGATTTGAGGCTTTTATTCTCGAGTTCTTGATGTCTTATTCCAATTTCTTTTTTGATAGCCAAAAGCATCTCATCCTTCAAACTAAAAGAAGTCGAAAAATGAAAATTACAATAGCTGCATTTTTGTTTGCAGAAAGGAATGTGAAGGTAAATCAAACTAATTATCAACCATAAATTACCTGTATCGGAAACCTCTTGTGTTGATGAAATTTTCGATATTGAATCCGATCGATAACATAAAACTGTTTCCAAAAGTCTCCGTCAATTCTGAAACGCCAAAGTTGTAAACACCACCAAATGTAAAGTTTCCTACTCGACCTTTGATGATGGGTGACATTCCAAGATTCTGGCTTCCAACGGCACTTTTTGTACTTCGGAAACTGATTCCCGCAGAGATATTATTTGTCTCTCCAAAAGCGGTTGCCATTAAGTTATAATCCATTATTCTTGAAGAATTGGTATTGAGATTCATCATAAAAGACGGCGTCAGAAATATTCCTTCTGTGAAATGCCAGTCATAACCTAAGTTTGCATAAAACTTTGTAGGAGAAGGCTCTATCCCATTGATAATAGGCAAATCATTGCTCAAAGGAATATCCACAACGGAAATCCCGGCGAAGAAACGTTGATACTTTACAGCAGCTCCCAAATTGGCATATGCTATGAAAATATCGTTGGTGTTTTCCCCCAAAACCTGATCGCCCGGTTGTGCGGCGCTGACCTGGGTGTAATCGATATTCATATTATACAGATTGGTTCCAATCCCGAATGAAAATTGATCCTGACGGTCTTCCTCGTCGCTCAAGGGAACAAAATATGACGCTCCCAACATCAATCCATTGGAGGAAATCGGGCCGTTCTGATCTCTGAAAAATGAAATCCCAGCTCCAACTCTATCAAATATGTTGGCATGTAAACCGATAGATTGTACATTCGGTGACTCACTAAGTTGTGAAAATTGTTTTTGGTAATTGAGATTCAGCGCCACATCATCTGTCTTTCCCAACAATGCTGGATTGAACAGGAAATCGCCATCCAAAAGATATTGCTGATAAAATGGCAATGTCTCCTGAGCTTTTGCTTCAATAGAAAAAACGGCAATCAGCAGCAAAAATATTTTATAGAATTTGTAATTTTTCTTCACAGTGCAAATATATAAAACTCTAGTTATTATCGAGATATTTTCTCCAACGCTCGGATGCTTCCTGCATATCTTTGGGCATTGGACTTTCAAAATACATTTCTTCTTTGGTCGTCGGGTGGATAAATCCTAAGGTGTGCGCGTGCAAAGCGTGTCTTGGCAACACTTCAAAAACATTTTGCACAAATTGCTTGTACTTAGGTAAATTCACACCTCTCATTATAATATTTCCTTCATACCGGGCATCATTAAACAAAGTATGACCAATGTGTTTTAGATGAGCTCTGATCTGATGCGTTCTTCCAGTTTCCAATTTACATTCTATCCAAGTCATATAGCGGAAACGTTCCAAAACTTTGTAATGAGTTACGGCGTGTTTTCCGTGACTTCCGTCTTCATAGGTGTACATCTGCATTCTGTTTTTGGGATGTCTTCCAATGTGTCCAGTTACTGTTCCCGTATCTTCTTTTACATTGCCCCAAACGAAAGCCCAATAGAGACGTTTGGTTGTACGATCAAAAAATTGTTTTGCCAAAAAGCTCAGCGCAAATTCGGTTTTCGCAATGACCAACAGTCCTGAAGTATCTTTATCAATCCTATGAACCAATCCTACTCTATCCAAATCTGAATTATAATTTGGATCTTTCGCAAAATGGAAAGCCAATGCATTAATCAAGGTTCCGTCCCAATTTCCAAAGCCTGGATGAACCACCATTCCTGGATCTTTGTCCACAATAATCAAATCATTATCTTCATAAACGATATTAATCGGAATATCTTGTGGGATGATGACATTTTCTCTAGGTGGATGCGCCAAAAGAACGCTAATAACATCACTTGGCTTTACTTTGTAATTTTGTTTTACAGGATTTCCATTCACAATTACGTTCCCGGCTCTGCAAGTTTCTGAGATTTTGTTTCGAGAAGTATTTTGGCGAAATAACAGCAAAAATTTATCGATTCTGAGTGGTTCTTGCTTTTTATCTACGGTGATTTTGAGATGCTCAAAAAGTCCACTGTTTTCTTCATCAGCAGAATGATCGTCATTTGTAAATTCATCTTCTAGGAAATCTTCGGTCTCGTCCAGCATATATTAATTTTAAAAGGCTTCAACAATTGTCGAAGCCTTTTTTTTATTTGTTTTTATTCAATGACCACTTTTTTTGGCTTAGGCTTATCTACAGGTTTTGTAGATGTTGGCGTGGCTGTATTTTGTTTCACAGGCGTTGACGTACTCGCAGGCTGTGTGGTAGTTGGTTTTGGTTTCAGCGTGGTAGTAGTTCCAGACGTGGATGGATTACTAGAAACTGGCGGTTTTGCAACAACCGGTTTTTGCTCTATCGTTGGTGGAGGAACTTCATTATACTGAATTGGCGCCAGTGTCGTATCGATTTTTGGACGGTACATATCATCCAGCTGTCTTATTTTGTTTTGTAATTCGGCTGGTGTTTTTTTACTTGCCCAGAGATCAATCTGCATTCCTTGATCTCTCAAAGAACCAAATTCTGGATCCTGATAATAAATAATATCAGACTCATCTTTTCCGCCATCTTCGTGATCCACAATTCCGACTTCAAACAAAGCTTGAGCTATTATTTTTCTAGCTTCCTGAACTGTTCTTCCAACCAAATTAGGAATAGCCACATTTCTAAGAGGCCCAGATCCAATCACAAGATCTACAGAAGAAAATCTAGGAATTTGCGTTCCCGGTTTTACGCTGGTTCCGTTGTACAAAATTCTAAGAACTGCATCCCTTTGAATACTTGGCTCATACAATGTATCACCAACTTTCAAACCTACAAGATTTAATTGATTAAAAGCCAAACCTTTATATCTATCAATAATATCTGGGATTCCTACTTTTGCCCAAGTTCTTGGATTAACTTTAACATTAATAACTCTACCATTTTTCACATTAGCTCCAGGTGCAGGAAAAACTGCTAAAACTTGGAACGGGCGAAATTTTGGATCATATTTAAAACTGTCAACTTCATATTCCAAACCAGAGTCGTCCAGAACTTTGATGGCTTGGTGAATGGTCATATTGACGACATTAGGCACGGGAACTTCCTCTCCGTGATTGGTATGAAACTCCAACCATCGGAATGTAAGCCAAACCAAACCGGCGAAAAACGCCATTGCTAAAACGATATTAAGTAATACTTTCCAGTGGAAAAGCGATTTGAACATAATTATTCTTTTTCAGAAACGTAACGCAAATATAGATAATTAAATTGTATTACCCGATTCAGAAAAAGCTTCAAAAAAGAAAAATGGCAGTTTGGCTGAAAAATCTTACTTTTGCACTTTGATATACTTATGGAATCTGTACAAATTCACGACAAAAGTTTCGTACCCTACCTGAAACACGATGAAATTCAGGAAATTATAAAAAAATTAGCACTGAGAGTTTACGAAGATTACAAAGACGAAACGCCTATTTTTATAGGAGTTCTGAATGGCGTCATTATGTTTTTCTCAGATTTTCTAAAATATTATCCCGGGAAATGTGAAATTGCATTTTTACAGGTTAGTTCCTATTCCGGAACACAATCTACTGGGATTGTTTACAAAAAAATGGATCTTACGAAAGAAGTTGTAGATCGTCACATCATCTTGATGGAAGATATTGTGGACACTGGAAATACTTTAGAAAACCTTTTCGAATATTTCAAAAACACCCAACGTCCAAAGTCTTTGAAAGTTGCCTCTCTTCTTTTGAAGCCTGATGTTTTCAAAAAAGATTTCATCGTAGATTATGTGGCAAAAGAAATTCCAAACAAATTTGTACTAGGTTACGGATTGGATTATGATGAGCTGGGAAGAAATTTGCCAGACTTATATCAATTGGAAGAAGGTAGAATCAATCACTAATTTCCACTCGGAATAGAAAGAAATAAATCTAAATAAATTAAAGTAATATGATCAATATTGTTCTCTTTGGCCCTCCAGGAAGTGGAAAAGGAACCCAAGCTCAGCATCTTATCGAGAAATTTAACCTGAAACAAATTTCTACAGGAGATCTTTTTCGTTTCAATATGAAAAATGATACGGAACTTGGAAAATTAGCAAAATCATACATCGACAAAGGACAATTGGTTCCGGATCAGGTTACAATCGATATGTTGATTGATGAGTTGAGAAAACCAACAGATGCCAATGGATTTATTTTTGATGGATTTCCTAGAACCGCAGTTCAAACCGAAGCTTTGGAAACCATCGTGAAAGAAGAATTAAATTCTGAAATCAGTGTCTGTTTATCATTAATTGTGGATGATGCGGTATTGGTAGAAAGACTTCTGAAAAGAGGAGAAACCAGCGGTAGAACAGACGACTCTAATGAAGAAATTATCCGAGATAGAATCATTGAATATTACACAAAAACTGCAGAAGTTGCAGAATTATATAAAAAACAAGGCAAATATGCAGAAGTTATTGGTGTTGGCGACATCTCCGAAATCTCTGAAAAACTATTTGCTGAAGTAGAAAAAATTAAATAAAGCCGGAAGATGGAAGTCGGAAGCGGGAAGTTTTGCCATCTTCGGACTTCCATCTTCTATTAATAAAAATATTATGTCAAATTTCGTAGATTACGTAAAAATCCACTGTAAAAGCGGTCACGGCGGTGCTGGATCGGCTCACCTTCGTAGAGAAAAGTACATCCCAAAAGGTGGTCCGGATGGTGGCGACGGCGGACGTGGTGGACACGTGATTATGAAAGGAAACGCTCACGAATGGACGCTCCTTCCCCTAAGATACACGCGTCACGTGAAAGCTGACCGTGGACAAAATGGTGCTAAAAATCAGTTGACTGGTGCTTACGGTGAGGATGTTTACATCAATGTACCTTTGGGAACCATTGCCCGAAATGAAGAAGGAGAAATCGTAGGAGAAATCCTGGAAGACGGTCAAGAAATCATCCTAATGGAAGGTGGGAAAGGCGGAAGAGGAAATGAGTTTTTCAAATCATCTACCAATCAAACACCGAGATTTGCACAACCCGGGATGGATGGCCAAGAGGGTTACATTATTTTCGAATTAAAACTTTTGGCGGATGTTGGATTGGTTGGTTTCCCAAATGCTGGTAAATCAACACTTTTATCATCTGTCTCTGCTGCAAAACCAAAGATTGCAGATTATGCCTTTACAACCTTGACTCCAAATCTTGGAATCGTGGAATGGAGAAATTACAAATCTTTTGTAATGGCAGATATTCCCGGAATTATCGAAGGCGCTGCAGAAGGAAAAGGATTAGGACACAGATTCCTAAGACATATCGAGAGAAACTCCATTTTATTATTTTTAATTCCTGCAGATTCCGAAGATCATTTTCAGGAATATAAGATTTTGGAGAATGAATTGAAAGAATATAATCCCGAATTGGTGGACAAAGATTTCATATTATCAGTTTCCAAAGCCGATTTGCTGGATGATGAATTGAAGCAAGAAATCGCAGCAGAATTTCCGGAGAACAGACAACCTCTATTTTTCTCAGGTGTCACAGGTGAAGGCCTTCAGGAATTGAAAGATGCAATTTGGAAAAAACTACACGGATAATTTTCGGAACAATTATTGAAAGTCTTTACACAAAAAAAATACGATGAAATATTTATTCAGTTTAATGGTTTTCTTAGGATTAATGTCTTGCGCTACCTCCCAAACATCAAAATATTCTAAAATAGAATACGAAGTTGGACCTTGTTTCGGATTTTGCCCAACCTATAAAATCACGATTGATTCTGACAGAAATGCGATTTTGGAAGCAGAACGCTTTAATTTCACAAAAGGTGGATCCAAAGATGATTTCAGTAAACCAAGAGAAGGAACTTTCAAAGCAGTCATTAGCAAAGAAGATTATCAAAAACTAATAACTTTAGCAAATGCAGCAGATGTAAAAACATTGAAAGACAGTTACATCGACAAGCAAATAATGGATGCTTCCAAAGTAGATCTAAGAGTTTTCTTTACAGATGGAACCAAAAAAGAAATCCAGTTATCTGCCGGTGAAAAACCCGAAAAGCTAATCGCATTTTACTCTTATATAGATGAGCTTAAGAAAAAACAGAAGTGGGAAAAAGTTAAATAAGACTTAATCTCGACTTTATTTTAAATAGGCTATCTTTGCAACATATTAATTCCTCCTAATATCACGGAGGAATTTTTACTTTATTTACATTAAAACATTTTACATTTGAATTTTGAAGAATTAGGCTTGATTAAGCCAATATTAGACGCACTAAAAGCTCAAGGATACGAACAGCCTACACCAATACAGGAAAAAGCAATCCCATCTATCCTACAGAAAAAAGATCTTTTGGGAAGCGCACAAACAGGAACAGGGAAAACAGCGGCATTTGCCATTCCAATTTTGCAAAACCTTTCCGAAAAAGACACTCACAGAAATCAAATCAAAGCTTTGATTCTGACGCCAACAAGAGAATTGGCAATACAAATCGAAGAGAATTTCCAAGCTTACGGAAAACATCTAAAACTAAAATCTCTAGTCGTTTTTGGCGGTGTGAAACAACACGCACAGGAACAACAATTGAAAAGAGGTGTTGATATTTTGATTGCAACGCCGGGAAGATTGTTGGATTTCATCTCGCAAGGAATCGTCAAACTTCATCATCTTGAAATCTTCGTATTAGACGAGGCAGACAGAATGCTTGATATGGGATTTGTACACGATGTGAAAAAGATTCTCAAAATAATTCCTATCAAAAGACAAAACCTTTTCTTCTCTGCCACAATGCCGAAAGAAATCGCAAAATTGGCTTCTGAGATCTTGGTAAATCCTGTGAGAGTAGAAGTTGCGCCAGTTTCTTCTACGGCAGACACGATCCAGCAAAGCATCTATTTTGTTGATAATTCTAATAAAGCTGATCTTTTGGTTCACCTTTTGGAAGATCCAAAATTAGATCAGGTTTTGGTATTTTCCAGAACGAAACATGGTGCAGATAAAATTGCGAGAAAGTTGCATCAATTCAACATTTCTGCAGAAGCAATCCACGGAAACAAATCCCAAAATGCCAGACAAAACGCATTATCAAATTTCAAATCCAAGAAAACAAGAGTCTTGGTTGCAACCGACATTGCAGCAAGAGGAATTGATATCGATGAATTGAAATATGTTGTAAACTTCGAATTGTCAGACGTTTCAGAAACTTACGTTCACAGAATAGGAAGAACTGGGAGAGCTGGTTCTGACGGAACTTCTTTCTCCTTCGTAGATGGTTTGGACCTTGCGAATCTTCGCAACACAGAAAAGCTGATTGGGAAGAAAATCCCAGTTGTGACAGATCATCCGTATCACACTGATAATTTGGTAGAGCAAAAAAGAGACAGCAACAACAAGCCTTTCAACCCAAGACCAAAACCATCGGGTCAACGATCTGAAAAGCCTAAGAATAAAAGCAATTTCTACAGAAAAAAATAAAAAAAACCGGAAGTCATTTCCGGTTTTTTCGTTTTTGAATAAAGATAGGATTTATATTAGATTCTTAACCTGATCTTTCTGTTGCATTTCTTTTTGAATAGTAAAGCAGAAAGAAATAATTGCAAATGGCAGGCAAGCGGCAAGATAGGTAGTTGAGAAAAGATTACTTTGATAGTGATAATTCAATAAAAAATATTTTTCTGTTAAGAAACATACCATCAATAAGAAAAGAAAAATAGATGAAAAATAAAAAACATGTTCTACTCTTCGTACTTTAAAGGAAACCCAGAAAGCAGTTAATAAAAAAAACATCATAACATATGAATTACTTTGTCCTTGTAAATTAAGAGGGTTATGTTTAAGAACATAAAATAAATCGTCTGCAGGCAAAATAACAGTTCCCAAAAGAACTATTATCGTAAAAATAAGAGCGGCAACAAATTTTATTTTATAATGAAAATCAATAAATAGAAATGGTCGAAATAAAAAAATAATTAATGGTAATAATGCAACACTTCTTGTTAGGCATAAAACCCCTACAATCCCTCCTAACAAATATGGTTTCTTGAAATAATTATCTTTAAATTTTTTATCCCATATTGCAATAAAAGATGCAACCAAAATAAATGACGATAAAAAATCACTTTTACATAGTACTTCATAAATATAGGATAGAGAAATGCCAAACATAAAAATACCAAGAAACTGTAGATAATTACTCTTAAAACTTAATTTCAAAGTATAGGCAAACAATAAAAAAGAAGCTAGCTGTAGATAACCAACATTTTTCAAGAGATAAAATGGAAGTGATACTAATAATTGACCTGGCAGGTAAGAAGACTTATTGCCCATAAAGTTGATTTCGTCATAAAAATATTGACCATGAATCCAAAAGTCAAGCGAATAATTTAAAGTTTGCCATCGATCAATATTTAGTTTATACGGATC
>JAGNPP010000167.1 GCA_017989575.1 Chryseobacterium sp. | reverse complement strand
GGATTACGACCAATATCTGAAAATTGCTGATTTAGCGAAGGAAAATGATATTCCTGGTGTTTTGACAGCGTTCGATGAGATTGTGAAAAAAGGTTTTGACCCACATATTTTCATCGCCGGATTGGGAAATCATTTCCGCGATCTGATGATGGCTCAAAATCCCAAAACTTTGAACTTGATCGAAGTTGGAGAAAAAACCAAATCCAAATTTGCTGAGCAATCCCAAAAATGGAAAGCCCAGGAATTGATAGACGGAATCGAGATTTGTAATTTCGCCGACATCAATTATAAAAATTCCAAAAACCCACGATTGACTGTTGAGATTGCCTTGATGCAGTTGTCAAGTCTTACGGCAGGTTTGGAAGCTAAAAAAAAAAGTTCTTAATATTAGCTCCACTTCTTGAAGCTAATTTAATTTCCGAAACAAAACCAGTTTCTACTGAGCCAAAACCTCAGACCGAAAGCAAACCAGAACCTGCAAAGTCAGTTTTCGAAGAACCGAAAAAGGTAATCCAGAAAGCCTCTGAACCAATTGCGAGAAGTGCTTCCAATTCCAAATTCAGCATCAAAGCGGCTTTGGAGCAAAAGGAAGAAATTGTAAAAGATGAGTTTGCTGAGATCAAGGATGAAAATCTGCCTTCCAACCATTTCTCACAGACCGATGTGGATAGAGAATGGGATATTTTTCTTAAGAATCTTTCCAGAACCAATACTTTCGTTTACAACGCCATCAGCAGTTTCAAATTAGAAAAAACGGATGAACATCAAATCACTGTCAAATATTCTTCCGAATTTGCAAAGTCAGAATTTGACAGATTGAGTATTGAGTTCTTCAACCACTTCAAACATAAGGTTAGCAATTTCAAGATTGAAATCGAATATCAGACAGATTTAACCATCAAAAAAGAAGTCTTGACAAAGCGTAAAATCTTCGAAAAGTTTGTTGAAATCAATCCGATTTTGAAAGATTTGGATGATTTGATGCGGTTTGATTTGACGTAGTTTTTTTTAAGTTTAAATACAATTACCCTTTTCGATGTAACAAAACTACGGTCTAGTTTGTCATCATAGTATTCGAAAACAATTGAAGTTCGAAAACTTATTTAATGAAAAAACTCAACCTAATCATCCTGATAGTTTTATCACTCAACGCTTTTGCGCAAAGTGTAAACGATAAAATCAAAATTTTAGAAAACAATCTCAATTATTGGGACAAGTCGAAAACGAAAAAAGCGCCTTTAAAAGAAAGAATGGCTTTCTACAACGCCAATGCTGTAAGCGTCGCCGTTGTCAAAGATTATAAAATTGAATGGGTAAAAGCGTATGGTTTTGCAGATATTTCTGAAAATAGAATGGCAACCCCTGAAACACTTTTCCAAGCAGCGTCCATTAGTAAAGCCATTAATAGTTTAGGGATTTTAAAATTGGTTGAGGAAGGAAAATTAGGTTTGGATGATGACATTAATAATTATCTTAAATCCTGGAAATTCCCATACGATACAACTTCAAATGGAAAAAAAATCACCATTGCAAATTTGCTATCTCACAAGGCAGGATTGTCTGTACACGGTTTCGGTGGTTATGAAAAAGGACAAGAATTTCCGACCACAATACAAATTCTTGATGGACTGAAACCTTCTAATTCAAGCGCAGTTCGTTCTATTTTTGAGCCTTCCACAAAGTTTCAATATTCCGGCGGTGGAACTACGATTTCTCAATTAATCCTTGAAAATGCAACAGGCGAAAAGTACGAAGATTTTATGTTGAAAAATGTTTTGATTCCTTTGGGAATGAGCAACAGTTCTTACAATCAGCCTCCTTCGAAAGACAAAGAAAATTTGCTTGCAACAGCTTATGAAAACGGAAAAGAAGTGAAAGGGAAATTCCACATTTATCCTGAAAAAGCGGCAGCCGGACTATGGACAAACCCACCAGATTTGGCGAATTCCATTATCGAAACGCAATTGTCTTTACAAGGAAAATCAAATAAAATTTTGTCTCAAGAAATGTCGAATAAGAGATTGGAGAACAATTTCGGTGTTTTTTTTAATGATTATAAAGGGGCTAAATATTTTATTCACGATGGTAAAAATCAAGGTTTTATTTCCGTGTACATCGGAAGTTTGGAAGATGGAAATGGCGCTGTGATAATGACAAATGGCAGTAATATGAAGTTGATTTTTGAAATTGTGAACAGCATCGCTAGTTTAAACCAATGGAAAAATTTCCCAATTGAATCTCAATCAGAATCCATTTCATTAACCATTAAAAAAGTAGCAGAAAAAAATATCCACAAAGGCGTCGAACTTTACAAAAAATTGAAAAAAACGAGCCCGAAAGATTATAATTTCTCGGACGAAGGTGAACTCAACAATCTTGGTTATGAATTTTTACACAATAGCAAAATTGATGAAACCATCAAAATTTTCGGACTGAATGTAAATGAATTTCCAAAATCTGCCAATGTTTTTGACAGTCGTGGTGAAGCCTATTTTAATAAAAAAGATTACCATAATTCTAAAAAAGATTATCTAAAAGTTTTGGAACTGGAACCAACCAATCAGAATGCGAAGGATATGCTTTCGAAAATTGAGAAAGAAATTTCCAAATAAAAATAATTAAATTAGAAAAAATGAAAAAACTACTTTCCATCATCATCATCTTGATATTCGGATTTTCCGCATTTGCTCAGAAAACTGTAACTGAAAAGCAAATTTATACAGCAATGGACGCTCAGGCAGAATTGTTTTTGAAAGAATCAAAAGCGAATTCTTTCTCAATCGGAATCGTAAAAGAAGGGAAAAATTACACCAAACATTACGGCGAAATCGACAAAGGGAAAGGAAATAAAGCCGACAATTTTACATTGTTTGAAATTGCTTCCGTTACCAAATTATTTACCGGAACATTGGTAGCAAAAGCTGTTCTGGATGGGAAAATCAGTTTGGATGATGACATCAGAAAGTATATCACAGGTTCTTATCCGAACCTTCAATTTAATGGAACACCGGTGACGATTAAAGATTTGGTTTCTTTGAAATCTGGCTTCAACAAAGATTTACCAGACAGAAGTGAAGTGATGAAAGTAAGGAATGACAGCACCGCTTTCAAAGTTGAAAAACTGGAAAAAGCTTACACGAAAGAGCAGTTTTTCAAGGATTTGAAATCAATCAAAATACAGACTTTGCCAGGAACAGTCTATAATTACAACAATGGAACTTTACAGCTGACAGCGCATATTCTGGAAAATGTCTATGGAAAAAGCTATGAGACTTTGCTGAAAGAAAATATCTTAATTCCTTTAAAATTAAATCATACAAAACTTCACATCAATCAAAATGAAATCATAGCAAATGGATATGATGGAAAAGGTGTTCTGATGCCATTTTTGCCATACTCACTTTGGGGCGCACAAGGTTATTTGAAATCTTCTTTAAGTGATTTGACTACCTTTCTGAAATTTGAATTGGATACGAAAAATCCGCTCGTTCAGGAATCACAACGAGATTTACTCAATAATAAAAACTATTGGAACGCCCATTTTTGGGATGAAGTGACCGTAAATCACAACGGACGAAATGCCAGAAAACACGGTGGCGCTTTTGGTACGCAGAATCTTTTTTGGGTTTTCCCAGATTATAACGTCGGTATTTCTGTGATTACAAATCAAGGTGGCGAAAATACTTATGGAAATTTGTATAATGCTGTTCAAAATTTAATTGAAGATTTGAAACCTTTCGGACAAAAATTAATCGGAAGAGAAATTGAGAAGAAATGTTTTGAAAACATCGATTCCGGAATTGCTTACTACAAAGAACTTAAGAAAAACAAACCCAATTCTTACAACTTTTCTAATGAATCTGAATTGAATATTTTAGGGTACAAACTGATGAGAAGTGGAGCATTAGAATCTTCTATCAAAATATTCCAACTTTATGTTTCCGAATTTCCAAACTCCGGAAATCCTTACGATAGTTTGGCAGAAGCTTATTTTAATAATAAAGAATATGCGCTGTCCAAACAGAATTATCAGAAATCATTGGAACTAAATCCTGATAATTCTAACGCCAAAGAAATGCTTTTGAAAATTGAAAACGAAACAAAATCTAAATAGACTTCAATTTTATTTTATTAAAACATTTATCAGTTAACGAAAAATTAATTGCGCAATCGTAGTTCTCATTTCCCATTAATTTATATATTTGTTCAAGATTTCGATGAAAATAGTCGGAATCAATCAACCCAATTAAGCTAAAAAGCCTTCCAGTAAGGCATTTACAAATGGAATCAATCCAATTTCCATATCTTTCAACTTTTGCATCTGCCGAGTATTTCGGTGGATCATTTAGCTTTTTTGGAACTTATTATAGAAATTTTAGAACCTATTACCGATTTTATTGGTTTAGCTAAAAAATTTCTTTCTCAAAAATCTACGGAAACATTCAGCTGTCCGTATCTCATTTAAAATTTTTAAACGTTATTTTTTTTGGAAAAGAATTATAAATAAACATTTATAACAGATACACAATTGCATTAATTTAAAATATATAAAATTAAAAATATGAACTTAAACGAATTGACAAATGATTGGGTAAACGACTTCGCAAACCCAATGATCATCGCAGGACCTTGTAGCGCAGAAAGCGAATCTCAAATGCTTGGAACCGCAAAAAGACTGAAAGAAAGTGGTGCGCAGATCTCCGCTTTCCGTGCAGGAATTTGGAAACCAAGAACAAAACCAAACGGTTTCGAAGGTGTAGGCGTTATTGGTCTTAACTGGCTGAAAAAAGTAAAAGAAGAATACGGTTTCAAAACAGCGACTGAGGTGGCAAATGCGCATCACGTTTTCGCAGCGTTGGAAGCAGATGTGGACATCCTTTGGATCGGCGCACGTTCAACAGTGAATCCTTTCACGGTTCAAGAAATCGCACAAGCTTTAAGAGGAACCAACAAACCAATTTTGGTGAAAAATCCTGTGAATCCAGATCTAGCACTTTGGATTGGCGCTTTGGAAAGATTGCTAGGTCAAGGAATTGAGAATGTTGGCGCGATCCACAGAGGTTTCTCCACTTACCAAAAAACCAAATACAGAAATATTCCTAACTGGCAGATCGCTTTGGATTTCAAAAATCAATTCCCGAATATCCCATTATTCATCGATCCATCGCACATTTGTGGGAACAGAACAGGTTTGGCCGGCGTTGCGCAGGAAGCTTTCAATGTAGGTTACCAAGGTGCGATCATAGAAAGTCACGAAGATCCAGACAATGCTTGGAGCGATGCTTCTCAGCAGATCACGCCAGAAGTTTTGGCAGAGATGATCGGCAATCTTCAGATCCGTAACTCCGATATCTCAGGTTACGAGGACGAGATGGGAAAACACAGAACGCTCATCAGCGATATGGATTTCCAGTTGATCGAATTGTTGTCCCAAAGAATGAAAATTTCTGGAAAAATCGGAAACTTGAAAAAAGAAAACAACATCGCCATCTTCCAGCCAGAACGTTGGAAAGTGATTACAGAATATGCGAACCAAAAAGCCAGCGAAACAGGAATGTCGCAGGAATTCATCGAGAAAGTTTTCAAAGCGATCCACGAAGAAAGCATCGAAGTTCAGAACGGCATTATGATTGACAGGTAGTATTAGTAAATGTTGTCAGTCTGAGGTTCTCGAAGACTATTAAATATTTGGGCAGCTATTTCCGCCTTCCACTCCCAATCTTTTTTGCAGACGATTTCAGTTTAAATAGAACTATATTTTACGCAAAAAAGGATTTCCGTTCAAGTCGGGCTGCGTAAGATTCTACGCTCAAAAAAGCCTTGTCAAGGTTTGAAACCTTGACAAGGCTATTAAGAATTTCAGGACCTTTTA